>JBAUJD010000641.1:0-3088 GCA_049683515.1 Thermosynechococcaceae cyanobacterium
GGTGAGGGTAGGTAGACCGATGCCGCTGTAGCCAAAGGTACGAGCGATCACGGGCAGAATTTGACCGGCTTCAGTCATTGCTGCCGGAGTGTAATGGGCCAGATTCGCCGCCAAGGTCAAGGGCAAATAGGCATAGATCACCGTCTGGTAATCGGGCAGCTCCCGGTCGAACAGGCGGGCGATTGCATGGGTCAAAACCGTAAGGATTGCCGGGATGCTTAAGAGGAGGGATGCGATCGCACTCCCCAACAAAAGATGATCGGCATCGACAGGCAGATTTCCCCAGCCAAACCAATCTAGAATTTGGTGGTCATGGTGCATGAAGACACCGCCCAAGAGCAGCAGTAAGAGAGCGACTTCGGGCCAATTCCCCTGATGATTTTCCAAGAGGTCTGAGGCGGGGAACCGCAGATTAAGCTGTACCGACCGATGGGGGCAAGCTTTAAGACAGGTCATACACAGAATGCAGTCGCGGTTATCTTGCAACTGAGCTGGATGAGAATAGAGCGGACAGCCATCCGTCGCCTGCCCTTCAGTGGGCAGCGCATGGGCAAATTCAACGGGGGTGGCATCGCTGCCTTTGTAGCAGCCAAAAGTACTGCACTGACTGCCGCAAACCTGCTGGGTTGACCGCACTTCAATCATTGAGAGTTTGGCAAACATGCCGTTCATGCCGCCAATGGGACACAGGTAGCGACACCACAACCGCCGTTCGTAAATGACACTGCCGATTACTGCACCGGCTGTAATAATCACCAGCAACCAGGCCGAAAGATAGGCCGTGTGGGGCAAATCCCACAGCTTCTCCCAGAGGTAGATGGCGACAAAACCAGCAAATAGGATCCAGGCTCCCCAGCGATTCAGCCATCGGGTCGGCCAAGGCAGCAATTGGCGCGGCCAAATCAACAGCGAGAGTTTACGAATCCATTCGCCAGTAATCATGAAGGGACACACCGCGCACCAGAGGCGACCGACAAAGACAAATAGAAACAGGTAAACCGGCCACCACCAAGCCCAGAAGAAGTTCAGCGTCATACTGGCCTCCCGCGATTGGGGACCGATGTAGCCCATCAACGTGACGGGAATAAACAGCGCCATGATCACAATCCAAAACCGCTCCGGCCACCAATCGCTGAGCAGCAACTGACGCAGCCAAGGAAACTGGTTAAGTAAATCAATCCGAAAGGCATTCTTGGGCGATTGCACCGACCACAGGGTTTGTTCTGGGATGACGGTTTGCCCTTGCGGGGTCATGGAGACGGCGCGTTTGAGTAGACCTGCCAGCTCTGCTAGATTACCGGGATAGCTGTAGCTGAGCAGTCGGCGCGTATTGGCCTGATCGAGCTGCAGAGTAGCCCGTCCCTGCTCTCGACTAAATCGGGCCAAGAAGTGCTGGGCAAAGGCGGGGATATCTTCTTTACGCTGGGGCAGGCTAAAGAGCTTAATGGCGTGGGCGGCAACTCCAGATAAAGGGAGCTTTTGGGGACTCGCAAGGATCAGGCGCACCCAGGATTCTGCTGGCGTGGCGGGCGTCTCCAAATCTGGATTGGGGAGTAGGGTGCCGGTTCTGAGGTATTGAAGGATGCGATCGCAATCCCCCTCACTCAAAAGCTGCACATTATCAATCAGCAACGTGCCCCGCTCCAGCAGTTCAATGATGCCAATGGGACCACCGACCTTACCGAACAGAGCATCCGTATTGATGCCACCGGTCTCGGTGCGCGGCAGTTGGGCGCAATCGAGTTGCGCGAAGGGGCGATCTTTCAGTCCAGAGTGGGCATGAATATATCCGGCCAGGAAGGTTTTACCCGTACCCGGTGGGGCTTGAAACACAACGGGTTGAGTATCCTCGGCTGCAGCTTCGATCTGCTGTGCGAGTTTGGTACTGGCCTTGCTGCGACCGATCAGCGTGGCTTGGGTTGGCACGGGACAAATATAGGACTGTAGCCCCTGGATGCGGGCCTGTTCTTTCGCAATTCGCTGGGCAAAGTTGACTAAATCCTGGGCAAGTAAGCGATTAAAAATGCTCTGAATGTCAGGGTGGTCCGTGATCAACTGCTGGAAATTGGCTTGATCTAAGAACCAAATTTCACTGGGGCTAAGTGCGATCGCACTGGCCCGATAGCAAGCCTCCCCCCGGCCCTCAAGCAGGGGAACATAGCCAAACATTTCTCCCGCACTTCGGTAGAGCATATGGGTTTTGCCCACCTGGGAAAAGCGATAAATTTCGACGGACCCCCACTTGAGCAAATAGAGTCCGGCAGGGGCTTGGCCGTCGCGGTAGATGTCGGTGCCCGACTCAACCTTGAGTAACTGTAGGGAGTGGGCAAGAGAGTTGAGGGTCTCTGCCTTAAGTTCTCCCCACAGCCGATGAAAGCTTAGCCAGTCATAACAATCTGCAATAGTCTGCGCCTCAATCTGACCTGGGGGTGATTGAGGTTGAAGCGGAAGATTAGGTGCTCTCTCTATGCTGATAGGCATTGGAAGCGAACTCCTGAAGTATCACGGCAAAAGGGGAAAGTGTGGCTCTAAGCTGACACTTGCAGATTCTCTTGCCAGACTCTTGGACCTGAAGTACTACGAATGCCTCGCCAAATCTGGGTGGCGGCTAGAGCGCCATCCCCTGCTGCTACGACAACCTGATTGAGTCCTACCTTCAAATCGCCGATCGCAAAAATTCGATCATGGGAGGTGTGACCCATTTTGTCGGTGACCAGATTGCCCCCTTTCATTTCTAGGTCAATGCCTTTGAGGTAGGTGTTGTGATAGTGAGACCCCATCGAAATTAGCCCCGTTTCTAAATGAACGATTGATCCATCCGTCAGCTCCACACCTGTCATCTGGTGATTTTCGCCCAAGAATTTCTGGATCGGGGTTTCCACCAGACGGTAACCGTACTCCTGTAATTGACCGCGCATCTTGGCACTAACTTCAAACAGGCCGTGGGTAAAGATTGTGATCTTGGGGGTAAACCAACTGAGGTTAAAGACCATTTCTTCAATACTGGCTTCATTGCCTGCAAAGAAGCCGCAAAGTTTGTCAGTCATCTCATAACCATCGCAGACCATGCACACATGGAGGTTATATC
>JBAUJD010000642.1:0-2849 GCA_049683515.1 Thermosynechococcaceae cyanobacterium
GCGTTACACTCAACCCCATAAACTTAAAAAAAGTTCTCAATCAGAAAGAAATGATCAGTGAACTTCCCTGGAATTTAGCGCCCTGAACTGGTTTCCCCCGCAGTTCTGGCGGCAGAAAAATGTTGCGCCGCTGGTCACCGGCCTCAATCGTAACCTCGGGACCATATTGCGTCAACTTAACTTGCTTTTTGTCAAACCCAGGCAAGAACAACTTGACCTGCTGCTGCGCTAAATCAATGACAATGGGCTGCGGCGCTTGCTCTGCTTCAGTAAAGTTGGGTAGAGCAGACATCAAGGGCTGCCAGTGCTCGCCATTCCGGTGAGGAATAGCGCTGACAGCTAATGGCACAAACTGCTCGTCAATATGGACAGACGGCATGGTGAGCACGGGCTGATTCATTAAGACACCGCCAACGGTGAGGCCCACCTGCTGGGCGCTGCCCCAGAGATAGCGGGCGGTTGCGATCGCAACGTCATCCCCAGTGGTCACTAAATAGGCCGCCACCCGCTTGGGGTTAGCCACTGCATTTTTGCCTTCATCAAGCTGATTGTTGACCTGTTCTGTGGGCTGGGCAAAATTATCCCCAGACCAGTTCACCGTCAATACGGCACTCGAAATGGGCTGAATAAAAGGCGACAGCACACGACCGAGATCAGAATCAGCAAAGACCTGCCGAAAGCGACGAATATACCAGCTCAATACCTCTGGCATTCCCAGCATCCGCAGAGTATTTTGATCGCCAGGGCCATCGACGATAATCACGTCATAGTTGCCACTGGCGTCGTACTCACGAATGGCGTTGAGTGATAGCGCACTCTCTAAACCAGGGAGGACGCCTAGCTCTTGGCCGTACACATTTTTAAAGAAAGGGGTGCGAACGTACTGCGCCTCTAGCTCTTTGACCTGATCCCAGCTTTTTTCAAGCAGGGCTGCGGTCTGAAACTGAAGCGCCTGCAGATTTGGCTCTATGTTCTGCGGCTCTGGCCCCACTGGGGCACCCAGAAATAGCTCCAACACTGGCCCCGGATCTTGAGTGGTGAGCAGGACGCGCTTACCTTGACTGGCGAGTTGTTTGGCGGCTGCGATCGCAACCGTCGTGCGCCCGGTGCCCCCTTTCCCTAAAAACGTGAGGATAAAGCTCATGAGTTATCGGCGACCTTCAAGTTCATCTTCAAAAAACCAACTGCTGGTGTTATCGCTAAAAGTTACTACGACACCAACGCCACTCCCGTCAGTCATCTTATAATCGGTCACCATCCCCATTTGCCCTACCTTATCACTGGCCTTGCCTCTAGCACCATCAATAATCCGGGAAATACGGACCCTCTGCCCTATTCTCATTCAACCACTCCAACTGATTATATTAAGTATTGTATCAGTCTGTGGTGCCCGAACGGTAGGGAGTTGAGGTAAATCATTAGATCAAAGCCTGCTTATATTTTTGCCGCCGCAGCCAGATCTCATTGACTTAGGGCTGGCACAAGACTGCAGCCTCAGAGACCGTCTGATCGTCGATTTTAAAACTCAGCCAGCAGGATTCATCTGGTATGTAATATTCCACCCGTTGAACTCCGTCACGCACTGATATTTTGGTCTGACCATACTTGAGAAAAACTTGATCAATGTCTTGCCCAGGACAAGCACCTGCAGGGGTACAAAATTCGGGCGAAGTCGCCTGAATCCCCAGTACGTCGTCGTCTAAGATGGAAATCGTCAGTCCGTTGTAATTAAGCGTCTTCTGATAGCCAAAATCATGCCGAGACTTCGGAGGGCCGAGTTTCTTGGTGATCTCCGCTTCAGAAGCATCAAGGCCAAAGCCACCCAGCCGTAATTGAAATCCGTCAATCTCTCCGGGCTTAACGGCTAACGCAGCAGCAGGCAGAACAGAACGAGGAGACTTAGCAGCACTCCCCAGACGAGCCTCGCGACGAGAAGATGTCTGCGTGGCGGTCTGCGCGGTTGCCGGAAACACCTCTGCGGGCGCTGACGTAGCGTGACTGACGGGACCTTTTGCTGTCGTACAGGCGACACAAAACCCGGTCAGCAACGCAGTGTAAACAAACTTGAGTGGCATACATTCTCCCTTTAAACAACGATTAAGTGACTTCTGTGTGGACTTTGACCCAGACTATTGGGAAATGGGGGAAGGCTACCGGAGATTATTCATCTGCCGTTGTAGAACACCACATGCTCTCAAACAGCCGCTAAATGCCGACTATTGCGCTCTGCTAGTATCGCGGCTTGATCGGGGAACATCGCGACGTTGGATTCATTACTGTGCAAGACAGCCTGAAGTTTTTGAGCGGCACGGTTAATCACACCATCTAAAAGCCCTGTCAGCATTTGACCGGCCTGGATCAGTAAAAAGATGTCCGGCGAACACTGCAGCAAAATGACATATCCATCCTTACTTTGCAGGCAGACCTTTGTGATCTCTTGCCATTGAAGCTCTTCACGGGTTCTTTTAGAGAGGTACAGCATGGTGCCAGATACAATCGAGGCACTATTAGCATCCATACCGACTAGAGGAGTAAGGGGTTGCCCCTCTGACGAGATCAAAGAAGCACATTGTATCCCTAAGGGCTTCTCTATTAACTCTCGTAAGATGCGGCTAATATCATCTGTTTTGTTCACCAGAGACTCATGAGACCGGCCAACTCTTGATTGACGGAGAATGAGAGCTTTTACCTCTGAGGTCGCTGGGTGAGCTGGAGCCACATCACCTGGGTTTGCCTCTCGGTCACTGAACAGAATCATATTGATAGCGTCTTGATGCGCCAATGCAGAATAAAGCGGTTCACAGGCTTCAGGAGAGAGAGCTAAGCCTTGTTTTATCCCTTGGTAGTCC
>JBAUJD010000643.1:0-9362 GCA_049683515.1 Thermosynechococcaceae cyanobacterium
TGGCGGCTGATCTGTCCTCGCCCGGATCACTGGCATGTGATGGCAGGCCCGATTGTTAGCGAGGGACAACTGGTCGGCGTGGTGGGCTGTACCCGAGAAAGGTCGATGCCTGCTTTTGATGCACAAGACCTAGCGGACGTCAGTGCTGTTTGTTTACATTTGTCTGTTTGGACAACGAGCAAGCGGACAGCTATGCAAAACGGTCTGTCTCTTAAGCCCAATCACCTCACTGCTCGTGAGCGACAGATCGCAGACTTAGTGGCGTCGGGCCGAACAAATGCAGAGGTGGGCGCTGAACTCTGGATTACTGAGAATACTGTTAAAAAGGCTTTGAAGAGGATGTTCCGTAAGCTTGAGGTTTCTTCTCGGACACAAATGGTTGCACAGCTATCAGCAGCAGAACAACGATATATCAACCCCGCAAACGTTCAATATCTCTCATTGGGGGCGCACCGAACAGACGAGAATACTCACGGCTGAACTGCGAGGGGCTTTCATAACCAATCTGATAGGCCGCTTGAGCTGCATCTGTACTTTTGGTGAGCATGATTTGACGAGCTTTCAATAGTCTTAGCTGTTTTTGGTACTGCAGCGGACTCATTGAGGTGATTTCTTTAAAGTGGCGATGGAATGACGATGAAGACATATTTGCCTGCTCAGCTAACACTTCAACTCGCAATGGCTTTGTGAAATCGATGTTGATTTGCTTGATCACCTCAGCGATACGCTGCATGGTGCTGCCCGATGTGGCAAGCTGACGCACCGCTTCACTTTGTTCACCGATTAAGAGACGGTAGTAGATTTCACGAATAATCATGGGTGCCAAAAAAGGGATATCCTGGGGCGTATCCAAAAGCTGCGTCAGTCGAATAGCACAATCAATTAACGATAAATTGGCATTGCTGACAAACAAGCCTCTCACCGAGTTGACTTTTTTACCTGTACCGGGTTGGGTTTGAACAATAATGTCACAGAGTTGAGCTGGGTTTAAAGTCAGTCCCAATGACAAATAAGGCTGATTGGGTGTCGCCTCTACAGGAAATCCACAGACGGGTAAATCAACCGAGATCACTAGATATTGTGCGACGCCATAGTGATAGGTTTCATCACTGAGCAACACTTCTTTTTTGCCTTGAACGACAAGGACAAGCATCGGTTCGCAGACCCCTCGGAAGGTTGTGAAAGCCTCAGATTCTCGCATGAAGTCGAGCTGTGCGATCGCAGTTGTATGAATGCCATCCCCTCTACCATCAGTATGCCGAGTCACCAATGCCGCTAGTTCACTGCATTTTCTGATCGTGCTTCCGTGGTTCAGTGTCTCGGTTTTCATGTTGAATCTTTGACTCATTCTGCCGTTTCTATGCGCTCATTATAGGAAATGTTTCTCTTGCCAACGTCGTGTATAGGAGGATTAGGCAATCATCTGCGAGGTTTGTGTATTTAATGAAAAGCTTTTCAAGCCTACGATAACCCCATGCTCAACAAGCAACAAAAGGATAAGGCAATGGCAAACGACACCACAAAAATTGCATTGGTCACCGGATCGAGCCGGGGACTGGGCAAAAATACCGCGCTGGCGCTGGCAAAAAAAGGAGTGGATGTGATCGTCACCTATCACAGCAGTGAGGTGGAAGCCAATAGCGTTGTGGCTGCGATCGCAGATCTAGGCCGTAAAGCAGTTGCCCTCCAGCTCGACACATCTAGCACAAAAAACTTTGATGCGTTTGCCGCGAACATGAGACAAGTCCTGCAGGAAACGTGGCAAACCGAGCAGTTTGATTTTTTGATCAATAACGCCGGAATCGGCATTAACAAACCCTTTGCAGAGACCACCGAAGCAGACTTCGACCGTTTGATGAATATTCAGTTGAAGGGCGTTTTCTTCCTAACGCAAAAACTGCTGCCGCTGATTAAAGATGGTGGACGGATTGTGAATATTTCATCGGGTCTGGCTCGATTTGCGCTACCAGGGTATTCCGCCTATGGAGCGATGAAGGGAGGAATTGAGGTACTAACCCGCTACTTAGCAAAGGAGCTGGGTGCAAGACAAATTGCCGTTAACACGATCGCTCCTGGTGCCATCGAAACCGATTTCGGCGGGGGCGCGGTGCGTGATAATCAACAGCTCAATGACTTCGTTGCTTCGCAAACAGCTCTGGGTCGCGTGGGAGTGCCGGACGATATTGGCGGTGCGATCGCATCCTTGCTCTCTGAAGACAATCGCTGGGTCAATGCTCAGAGAATTGAAGTCTCTGGCGGCATGTTTCTCTAAACTCAACCCATCTAAACAGCAAGGAAAATTATCATGCTAAACGTAGAAAATAAGGTCATTGCGATCACTGGCGCGAGTAGCGGTATTGGTGAGGCTAGCGCCAAGCTACTTGCCGAAAACGGCGCAAAGGTTGTATTAGGCGCACGTCGAATCGAAAAGCTAGAACAGATTGTCGAAGAGATTCGTCAGCGCGGCGGCACAGCGGAATGTAAAGCAGTGGATGTTACCCACCGTGAGGAGGTAAAAGCGTTTATTGAGTTTGCCAAAGACCCGTTTGGTCGCGTCGATGTCGTCTTTAACAATGCAGGCGTAATGCCCCTATCCCCAATGAACGCTTTGAAAGTTGATGAATGGGACAAGATGCTTGACGTCAATATCCGAGGCGTATTGAATGGCATTGCAGCAGTTTTACCCATCATGGAAGCGCAAGGGGGAGGACAGATCATCAATACTGCATCCATCGGCGCACATGTCGTGGTGCCCACTGGCGCAGTTTATTGCGCGACCAAGTATGCGGTTTGGGCAATAGGCGAAGGTCTGCGGCAGGAATCGAAAAATATTCGTGTAACAACTATCTGCCCCGGCGTTGTTGAGACAGAACTCGGCTCAGACATCACGGATGAGGCGTCCAAACGTGGGTTGAAAGAATTTCGCAAGGTCGCACTGAGTTCAGATGCGATCGCCAGAGCTGTTCTATATGCTGTATCCCAACCTGATGATGTCGATGTTAATGAAGTGATCGTCCGTCCGACAACAAGCGCATTTTAGGCAAAGATTTTTGGCAAATAAGAGACTAATTGGAATTAAAAAATGAAAGTTGTAGTAACAGGCTCATTAGGAAATATCAGCAAACCCCTGGCAGAAGAGTTGGTGCAAAAAGGTCATGCAGTAACGGTAATCAGCAGCAAGCCAGAAAGACGAAAAGATATTGAAGCGATGGATGCATCAGCGGCCATTGGCTTACTGGAAGATGTTGGTTTTCTGACAAACACATTTACTGGTGCTGATGCCGTGTATTGTATGGAACCGCCGAATTACTCCACTGAACCTGATCTAATAGCGTTTTACCGTAAAATTGGTCGTAACTATGCACAAGCCATTCAACAGTCGGGCGTAAAGCGTATCATTCATCTCAGCAGTTTTGGCGCTCATTTAGATAAAGGTACGGGGAATATTCTGGGTTCTCACTATGTAGAAAGTATTCTGAACGAGCTGTCGGACACAAATATTACTCATATGCGCCCTACTTATATTTACTATAACTTATACAGCTTTGTAGATATGATCAAAAAACAGGGCGTCATGGTGGCAAACTATGGCGGAGAAGACAAAATAGAGATGGTTTCCCCAAAAGATATTGCTGCTGCAGTTACCGAAGAAATAGAAACAGTAATCAGTGGCAAGACCGTGCGCTATGTAGCAAGTGATGAACGCACTGGTAACGAAATAGCCAGCATTTTAGGTACTGCTATTGGGAAGCCAGATTTAAAGTGGATAGTTATTACTAACGAACAAATGCAAAAGGGTTTAGAGGCGAGTGGAATGCCGACACCTACCGCAGCTAATTTAGTTGAGATGTATGCTAGTCTTCACGGTGGTTTATTGTCAGAGAATTACGAACAGCATAAGCCAATTGCTATGGGCAAAGTAAAGCTGGAAAACTTTGCCAAGGAATTTGCTGCTGTTTTCCAAAAAGAGTGATTGTTTTTGTGCAAAATTATTCGTGAGGTGACAAGAGCCTTAAAATCGGGAAAAGATTAGTGTAAGGCAGCGGACACTTCATCAATACGGCCTCCATCGGCGCACATGCAGCATCACCCACAGCGGTAGTCTACTTTTCACCCGTTTCGAGCTGTGGCTGTTATGGCTTGCGATGATGAAGTTCTGCCGCTGCAAGAACGGATTGAAAGCATCACTGATGAGTCAGATCTAGAAGAGGTTTATAACACCGAGCGCCATCTACTCTATGTGGTCTGCACCCGCGCTCGGGATAGCCTATGGATCAGTGGCGTTGACCCCACCGTGCAGGAAAAAGCGATCGCATTTCCAACCGATTCACGCTTGTATGACAAAGCTCGATGTGCCCTGGTGTGCTATGAATTCGGCTGCAAGGTGGTCCTGACCATCACCAGTCGGAGTAACTCGATTGTCGGAGCCGATGCAGTTCATAGCAATCCCTATGATGGGGCAACCCTTGAAAGGGCTATCAATCAGGTCGAAACGCTCACTGGAGTCAAACCGAAGCAAGCGGCAGTTGATAAAGGGGTAGTCCCCCAAATGTAAGGATAGAGGTTAAGCGTATCTATAATTCAGCGGATTGTCGAGCTATTGAATTTAGAGAATTGGCAAGATGGTTAAAACTCCAATCAAATCTCTGTCTATGGCTTTGAGCGAATATCTAGATTTAAACTATCCCGTCACCCTTCATGCGGATTCAGAGGGGGGGTATGTCGCTGAAATCAGAGAGTTGCCTGGGTGTATGACTCAAGGTGAAACCCTTGAAGAGGCAATGGAGAATATCAACGAAGCTCGTCAGCTATGGATAGAGACCGTTTACGCAAGTGGTAAGCGAGATATTCCTTTGCCTTCTACCGAGCGGGAATACAGCGGCCAATAGAGCAAGGGACGACCTTTGCAGTTTACTTACCTATTGTTGTGGAATGAGAGTTGCGATCGCAAACACTAATACTGATGAATGATCAGCGGCACGCCAGTCAGACCCAGATGGAAATCTGTAGACCAGCACATCTTGATTGAGCGTTCGTTCATCATGTGTAGTCCCCTCACATCAGGCAGGGTTAAATCCTGATTTAACCCTGCCTGCATAATGCATCCAGGGTTTTGAGTCATCCACGGAGAGAACGGTACGCAATGAGCGGCGCAGTAGCTCGGCGAGGGAAATACCTAATCGCTGGGCTTCACGTTTGGCGGCGGTGTATTCTTCTTCGGACAGGCTAATTTGAGTGCGAAGCATGGTAACAAGAAGGTGAATTCTGTTATCAGAGTAGCAGATCCCAATATTGTGACTCAGGGATGTGCTGGGGTTGCTATCGATAAAAGGCCAGTCATGGAGTATCGCAACCACCCATAAAGGCAAGAGTCAGGCTCAAAGCCAACTCGGTCAAGGTCGCTGTTTTACCGTTTATCTACCAAGCACAGCAGATTAGCAGGCTAGGATAAGGAAAGCTGCTGCAATGAATCACCCTTAAGAACAATGGCTTCTAACCTAACGGTCAAGCAAAAACTACTGACCCAAATCGATCAACTACCTGAGACCAAACTGACAGAGGTGCTCCAGTTTATAAGTACGCTGCAAGTTCATGAAAATCAGCCTACTATAGACACCTATAATATGCCGGATCCGCTGGAATCGTTTATTGGAAGCGTCTCTCACGGCTCGTTGGCCCAGAATGCTGACACCGAAGTCTATGGCGACTAGACTATTCGTAGATACTTGGGGGTGGCTAACCCTTCATGATCGGCGAGAAGATCAGCATGTCTTAGCAGCCCAGTATTATCAGGCGGTTCGCTCTGACGGCGGCTGGATTTACACCACGGACTACGTGCTAGATGAAACCTTCACCTTATTCTTCAAGCGCCTACCGGCTGAGCAAGCAAAAGCGGCAATGGAGATACTGCTCAACACTTTCGGACAGAAAGGATTTTTTCTGGAAAGGATTACGACTGAGCGGTTTTCCAGGACTCGAACCCTACGCTTGAAACTGTTAGATAAGCCTAGGATTTCTTTTACCGATCTCACCTCAATGATTGTCATGCAAGAACTAAACATCAATACTGTGAAGTGGACCCCAAAGAGGTCCTCGATCAGGTACTAAACTCGACATTGGAGACGCTCTGTGAAAATCCCGAAAAACTATCGTTCTCTAGATCGGACTGCTTTCATTTTGAATTTGAAAAATTGGATGAGGAGTTAGGATTGGACAATCTGCAAGCCTCATTTAAAGAAATTCTCAATACGGAACTTATAGGCCGTACAAAATCGAGCAAGAAATCACCAGATTTTGACTGGTTGCCAGAGTATATGTCATGGTTCAATAAAACAATCGAAAACT
This sequence comes from Thermosynechococcaceae cyanobacterium, assembly GCA_049683515.1. GTDB lineage: Bacteria > Cyanobacteriota > Cyanobacteriia > Thermosynechococcales > Thermosynechococcaceae > RCC1774. Next base: position 6,346 of record JBAUJD010000643.1, read on the forward strand.
TATCTTCAGGGAGTAAATAATTATGAATATAAAACCCCTAAGTAATGCATGCCAGTGGAGAAAATCTACTTTAGTTCAAAGTAAAAATTTAGACTTGCATCTCAATAGTTCCCATCATTCCTAGCTCTTCATGATCAAGAATGTGACAGTGGTAAACAGTCTTACCCGCGAAATCCTTAAAAGGAATCCGAATCCTCACCATCTCGCCTGCCGGAACTAAAACCGTATCTTTCCAGACTCGGTGGGGTTGGGGCTGACCATTACGAGCAATGACCTGAAACGGATTGGTATGCAAATGAAATGGATGATCCATTACCCCTGTGTTGCTGATTTCCCAATCCTCTACCGTGCCAAGTAAAACCTGAGTATCAATGCGGTCAGGGTCAAAAGACTTCCCGTTAATTAAAAAGACCATGCCCTGCCCCGGAACCATGCCATGATTAAGCGCAAACTGTCGCACTGTTTGCGGCTCCGGTAGCGCCTCAACTTCAATCAATCGTTGGGGTAGCGATCGCCCTTCCCCTTGACCCGCGTAAGTAAGCGTCGCTAAAACTTGAGGCGAATCGAGATCACTGCGGCCCCTCATGCCCGGTCCCCTCCCCCGCATCATGCCACCGCCACCCATCATCCCCATCTGGCCGCGACTGTAAGGTAAATTCAGTAGCCGATAGTGGCCCGGTTCTTGCTCACCTTGCACGAGCACTTCAGCCCGTTCCCCCGGCGACAGCAGCAACTCCGATAACTCAACAGGGGCCGATAGCGGATAGCCATCCGTCGCTACTAGATAGAACGGATGCTTTTCTAATGCCAAACGATAAAATCGAGCATTTGAGGCATTCACCAATCGAAGGCGTGCTAACCCACCGGCTGCAATAGAAAAGGCAGGATTCACCTCACCATTAACCGTCACTAGATCGCCTTCCCGACCGGACATGTGCTCCATCCTCGACCGTTCTTGACCGACGACAAAGTCTTTTAAAAACAGAAAGATCTCCTTGGCCGCGCGAATCTCAGGAATGTTATCAATTGCCCCTCGCACCACAAAAATACCGCCCAGTCCCCCCAAGACTTGATCGGCTACATAGCCATGCAAATGAGGATGGTAGTAAGCAATCCCGCCGGGATGTTGCTTGGGTATCGTGAATTCATAGGTCGCCGTTTCTCCGCTGGCAACTCTCAAGAAAATATTATCTGCCTTGCCCGTTGGCGGAATATGCAGCCCGTGATAGTGAAGATTCGTCGGCTCGGTCAGGTTGTTTTGGAACCGAATCCGAACCATATCGCCCGGTTGAACCTCAATCCGAGGACCGGGAATTTGGCCGTTATAGCTGAGTACATTCAGTGATGTGCTGCCCAGGTCTATGCGATCAGTGCTGGCTTCTAGGTCTAGCGCTAAAGAACCATTGCTGCTGGTGTAAAGCTTGGGGAAATTACGCTGTAGCTCAGGATTAGCCTGGATTTGATCGCGATCGCACTGTGAGAGCAAGACGGCTCCGGCACTACTCGCACTGAGGGCTAAAAATTGTCTACGGTTCAGCGATCGCATCCTTTGTCTCCCTGACTAACCTACGGGTGATCTAACTAGGAAAGCTATCCGTTCTCTAGAGAATTTTCGGAGGGAATCTTCTCCTCTTGGTGATAGACCTTGAGAGTGCCCCGAAACATATTCATGCCGCAGCGAAAGACAAAGTTTCCTGGTTCTTGAGGTGTGAACTCTACCGTGGTTGTCTGATCGAGGGGCAAATCGACGGCTTTATGAAAATCTGGCAGCAACACCGTCTCTAGACAGCGACTCGGATCTTTGCGTAAAAAGTTCAATCGCACGGGTTGACCGGCCTGAACACCAATCTGGCTGGGTTCATAGCCACCATCGACGATAATATCGATCTCCTGGAATCCCTTGTTTACTTCAGCTTGCTGAGCCTTCGTTTTTCTAAACTGGAACCACCATAGCTCTGCACCAATGAGGGCAATACCCCCCAAGGTAACCCCAACCTTAAGGAGGAGCGGTTGCTCAATGCGGCGCAGTGGATTGCCTTGCTCCGGTCTGGGTTCTGTGGGTTGCGCGATCGCAACTCCAGTCAAAACCCCAACCAAGAGTCCTAAACCCAAGAGATGATTCAAAAACTTGAATTTCAGCAGCATGGTTTCACCTCGGTGCTTTAGTGAGCTTTCGGTTGAAAGTGGCGTAACCGCAGGGCATTGGTCACCACCGAGACGGAACTAAACGCCATCGCCCCGCCAGCAATCATGGGACTCAATAGCCAGCCAAAGAAGGGGTAAAGAATGCCGGCTGCAATGGGAATGCCCAAGACATTGTAGATGTAGGCAAAAAACAGATTTTGGCGAATGTTGTTCATGGTGGCGTGACTGAGCTGAATGGCGGTCACAATGCCGCCAAGATCGCCTGAGATCAAGGTGATGTCGCTGGCTGCGATCGCAATATCTGTCCCCGTCCCGATGGCAATCCCGACATCAGCCAAAGCCAGCGCCGGAGCGTCATTGATTCCATCCCCCACCATCGCCACTCGCTTTCCCTCAGCCTGCAGCGCTTTCACCTGATCGGCCTTTTGGTCGGGCCGAACTTCAGCAAAGACCCGTTTGATGCCCACTTCGCGGGCAATCGTTTCCGCCGTTTGCCGGTTGTCCCCCGTCAGCATCACCACCTCTAGTTTCATTCGCTGCAAGGCTCTCACCACGTCCCCCGAAGTGGGCTTGAGGGCATCCGCGATGCCCATTAGTCCTTCAACTTCACCATCCACCACCATCCAAGCCGTGGTTTTTGCTGCCGATTCCCAGGCTTGCCGCTGCGGCTGTAGCCTTTTCGTATTAACTCCCAGCATCTCCATCCAGCGCTGCGTCCCGATTTGAACAAAATGACCCGCGACAACCCCCTGCACCCCCATTCCCGCAACGGCTTCAAACTGCTGGACCTCCGGCAGCGGCCACGGAATGCCCTGGTCTTGGGCATAGTTCACCACGGCTTCTGCGAGGGGATGTTCTGACCTGCGTTCCAC
>JBAUJD010000644.1:0-5830 GCA_049683515.1 Thermosynechococcaceae cyanobacterium
GGGTAAACCTGACCAATAGTATTTTGAGAGGCGCTAAACTCGATCAGGCCGTGATCGAAGATGCCAACTTGACCGGGGCCAATCTACAGGGGGCCAGTCTGCGAGAAAGTCAAATTTATCGCACAGATTTGCGCAAAACAGACTTTAAAAGTGCTGACCTGCGCAAAGCCTCGCTAACAGAGGCTAACTTGACGGGGGCAAATCTTAGCACCGCTTACCTCGTCAAAAGTCGTCTTCAAAACGTTGATCTACGCGAGGCAAATCTGAGCAACATTGATTTGCGCGGGGCTTGGTTGTGCCGTGTAATGCTACCGACCGGAAGTCGATCTGACAAAGGCTGTAAACAGTAGCATTCAGAGGTTGATAAAGGTATTAGTTGATGGGGGTGGGCATAGTCGCCCCGGTTAATTTAGCGCCGGTTAGGTTTGCGCCCTTTAGATCAGCCCCTGTAAGGTTCGCTTGGCTGAGGTCAGCCCCTGATAAATCACTGCCCCTGAGGTTAGCGCCACTCAGGTTGGCTGCGAATAAATCTGCCTTTTGGAGCTTGGCCCCCGATAGATTTGCGTCACCAAAATTCACCCCCCTTAGATTTGCTTCTGTGAGTCGAGCGCCTCGAAAGTCAGCTTTTGGGGCACGGGCACTGCGGAGGTCTGCACCAATGAGATTGGCGTTTCGTAGGTCTGCTTCACTCAGGTCTGCAACATTAAGACGAGCCGTTTGCAGATTCCCTTTCTTCAAATTGGCCCGAATCAGCTTGGCATCAATGAGGTTAGAGGCGCTCAAGTCTACTTTTTGGAGATTCGCTTGGATGAGATTGGTGCCCCGCAGGTTGACGCTGCTCAAGTCGGCCCCACTGAATCTGGCTCCCGCGAGATCACATCGAACGCAAGATCTAGTATTGAGTAGGGTTTGTACATGGGCGGGCAGCTCAGCCTTAGCCACACCTGCCGTAGTCGCCAAAAGAACGACTAGAGCGGAGATTGAATACTTCATATTGATGCCTTAAAGACTACGGGGCTTATCCTCTGCAATGCCTTTGCCAGGGCCGAGATCGAGTCGCTTTCGGCCTGGAGACGTTGTGAGCCAGTAGCCGTAGCGATCTCGCACGACCCCAAAGGAATAAATAAGACAGCTCGTGGTGGGGCAATTAAAGCGAAACACGCCTTTCTTGCCCGTCTTGATTGATTTATAGCCCGGTTTATCCAACAGCATGGGCAAAAGCTGTTGATCGAGTTGAGAATAAACGCTCCACGCTTCAGCGGGTTGCTCTAGAGAGAGCCGAGCTTGCTTCATCTCGGCTTGGGCCTTGGTCAGCTCTGACTGCATGGCCTCTTGAACCTGCTGGCAATCCTTATTGGTGGGATAGCAGGGAATATAGTGAATCACATTATCTTCTAGAGGGGCATCACCATCTGCAAAGGTGACGTACTGGTAGCCGACGATTTTACCAGGCCGACCTGCGGCCTCAGCGGTTCCGATGGAGCCGAGCGTGGCTAACAGCAGCAGTATCAAACCATGCTTGAGCTTCATAGATCTATCCTTGAATGCTGACTTGGTCAATATTCTTTACGGTTGCTGTATATTATTTGAGCTTCTTTGGGGCACTTACGCAAGTGCAACGCTCCGAACCCTTTCTCTCAGGCTCCTTGAGCTAGCTTTGCCTAGGGGACGCGATCGCAACATTGACAGTCTCTGACTTGATAGCCTATCCGTCAGGCTCTGTCACGCTTCGCGACAGGTCAGATCAAAACTCCATGAGATTTTTGTAACTTTTGTATCATCTTCTTCAACAAGAGACCTGCTATTGATGAGAACGTGTACGCTAGAAAAATAAAGAAAACATTAAATTCAGATTTTCCCCGTAGCCTCCTTTGGAAAGCTCACCTTGAAAAGGTCAAGTCTATGACTCCCGATACCATCCATGAATTTTGGTCTCTGATTGAAGATACCCAAACAAACGTTCTACTGAGTTTAGATGATACGAGCTTGGTGCAGTGGTTGATTCAGCGCCTTAAGAGAAAGGGGATTGACGATACAACGGCCTGCAGCGCTTACATTAGTAATCGCCTACCTTTGATTCGTGACTTAGCCAGTGAACGGCAGTTTCTCTGTCCGTAAATTGAGCTGAGGCCGTTTCGGTGGTCTAATAGAGGCTGACTAGAATGTTGCGATCGCACTTCTTTTGTCAGACCTATTGAGAGTCACGCTGCCCCTATGGATGATCGGTTTACAGTAGAGGTCATTTCCCAGACCCCTAATCCTCAACAAGTTGCCTATGCTGCAATGCACCAAGATTATGCAGAGCAGCTTGTTTGGACAGAACGTGAGAGCTGGCCCGAAGAAGACAAATGTGGCGAGCTGATCGTTAAAAATTTACTGCAGGGGAATCGAGGTCACTATGGGCCTTTAGAGCATCCTCAGATTGTGCTCAACTTTGGATATTTCCCCCACAGCACAATGCAGCAGATGCGAACTCATCGGAATGTCTCTTTCGATGTTCAGAGCGGGAGATACACGGGTAAGAGGATTTTGGGCGTTGTGGCGGGTACCCAAGACCTAGAGGATGTGTTTTATCTGCGTCCTGTGGGTAGCTATAGCGATCGCCAAGGCAAAAAATATAACTACACCGCCGAGCAGCGTCAGCAGGACTTAGATTGGTGCCTCCAGGGATGCCAGCGCTATGCTGAACGCATTAACCAGGGTTTAGCAGAAGAACATGCGCGGGGGCTGATTCCCTTTGATGTGCGGCAACATTGGGTGATGTCGGCCAATGCGCGATCGCTCATGCATTTGCTTGATATTCGAGGCAAGTATGATGTACAGCTCGAAACCCGTGTGATGACTGAGCTAATGCTGGAATGCTTTAAGCAATGGATGCCGACGCTAGCAGACTGGTATGAGCAAACACGCTGGCGGAAAGGGCCATTATCGCCCTAACGTGCGATTAAAACTAAAGATGGGGAGAGATAGCCAGAGATAAGTTCAGGAATTTCACTGAAGCACCCTTGCGTGGGAAACGGCTAGGTTTGGGAGTGAAGACATCTTTCTCGGTGTCACTGACTCTAAACTTGTCGCTCTCAGCAGTCTAATGATGGATTCACTCTTCCCAAATAGCCACATTCTCTTGCTTGAGACAACACCTCAACCCTGCTTCATTGAACTGACAGATGCAGTCTATACCTTAGGCAGAAGCGCTAATAACGATATCGTACTCCCAGAACTAGCGATCTCCCGTAGACACGCGATGCTAATACGAATTCCTTCGTCTGAACCTAGTCAGTATTCCTACCAGCTCGTCAATGGAGACAACGCGGGTAAACCCAGTCTAAATGGCGTTAAAGTCAACCAAAAGAACTGCACAGCAAAGATTCTCAGCCACATGGATAAAATCCTTTTTGGAGGTGCTATCCATGCCTACTATTATATGCGTCAGGATATGTCTACCTTCAAGCAGGAGCATGGATCTTCGCGGCATATCTCTAGCGAGAAAGAGAACCAGTGGATAAATGCAAAACAGACGGTTTGTACTCAGCCGTTCACAGTGGATCTTATGTCTCTTTCTGACTAACGTTACAAAAGCCAGAGAACGGCACATAAATCTAGGATTAATGGGCTTAACGGCATCAACTTAGCGTTGATCACCGTATTGGATCAGGCTATCTTGAATTTCCAAAAGGCATGAGATCTCTTTCGCATTGCTTGCCAAGATAAGTATGTGAATACCAGCATATTCAAGTATTTATACTGAGTTTACGCAAATATTTCTGTGTAAGAATAAAAATAACTCGACTACAGAGAAAAGGTTTTAAAAAGCAGAAGGATTTCCTCTTTATCAAAGCTAGAGGTTGTCAAGTTTTCATGATTTTTATATGAAGCCTATTTTCTACATTTTCTTAGCTCTGATAAGTCTATAGCTATAGAATAGTCGGTCAATCTTCAGCTTATTAATTTCACTATTCCTTCTCAAGATCGATAGAAGCATCTTTAAAAAAATTATTGTATTCACCGTTATTCGCTAGAGAATCGCATTATGTTGACATCTGAAAAGCCGGGAAATGCTTTTCCGTTAAGTCCTGAAGAAATAGATGAAGCTAAATATATAATTCAGGAATTTGCCTTAGAACATACTCAAGAAGAACCTTTCAACAAAACTGCTGAGGAGTTTTTAATTGATATTGAGAAGGAAGCTTCTGAGGAGCCTCTAAAGCAGTCTTTGATTGAGATTCCAAAGGAGACTTCGAAAGAATGCTCTGAAGAGCCTCTTGTCAATATGAGATCACTGGTTGATAATGCCAGCTCCAAGAGCACTAACTCCAAGAGCACTAACTCCAAGAGCACTAGCTCCAAGAGCACTAGCTCCAAGAATGCTAGCTCCAAGAACAACAAGTCTGTATCTAAATATCTAAAGTTATCCAGTAGTTTCTTTGCGATTCTTGGTGGGGTTTTATTAGCCTCTAACACATCTATCAGTGGCTATGGTTTTTTATTCCTATCGCTTAGTTCAGGTCAGCTTTTCCTGGCTAGCTTGAGTGAGAAAGATAAAATAATGCTGTTGTACTCAAGTTCACTTTTTTGTTTTGTAGACTGTATGGGAATCTATCGATGGCTACTCAGCTAACCACACCACCATTGCAACAAACTGGCTGTCTTACCCTTGATGCAGCTTATAGAGCATTCGAGGGAGATCCTCAACACAGTATTCCTTTCCCGGTTTGGCTACTTGAGAATCCTGATAGTCCGTTGTCTTTCCCTGGGCAGATTTATTTGCGTGAGCATGATTATCTTCATATCCTTTTAGATCGAGGGGTCTCCGCTGAAGATGAGGCTTTTATCATTGGTTTTACGATGGGTAATGACCCAGGCACCACAAAACGAATCACTTCAGCTTTTAAGTTCGCAGCTCAATATATTTATCCTAAAGTATACCGATTTAAAAAATCTCATTTGATGATCTTTGATTGCGGATTTAGCTTTGGTCAAAAGACAAAAGTCAAAAATCTTAACTCTTTAGATTATTCTAATTATCTTGGTTATGATGTAGCTGATCTTAGAATGATATTCGGAATCGATGTTAAGTCGATTCAAGACCTGCTAGGAATCTCCCCAAATAAGCCGTGGCGATCAGATGATAGCGCTGTTAGATTATCTTCATCAGCAATCGAGAGATAGCACTCCAATCAGTTGTTGTATCAATATCCAATACATATTGCTGTTCTTGCTCTGAGAAAGGGTCGGCTGTCTTTTGTTGCTGAATAAGTAAATCAACGGTGGCGTCTGTGATGTCTCCGTGGCGATGGCGAATGCGATCTTTGAGTATCTCTACTGGAGCGATACAATGCAAAATCTGCAGGGGAATGCTGTGCTCAGTGGCAGCGGAGATCGCTGCTCTCCTAAACATTTGCTGATCATATTTCGCATCTAAAATGACTGTCCATCCCTGCTGAGCAAGGAGTATTCCTAGATCAAGGAGGCGGCTATAGGTTCTGTGATTCATCTCTGGTGTATAGATCTTGTCAGAGCCTCTTTGATCTAACGGCAGCGCTGCCAAATGTTTACGAACGGCATCGGATCGGATATGAATTGCGTTGAGCTTAGAGGCAAGCTGACGGGCAATGGTGCTTTTCCCAGAGCCGGATAGACCCGACATCATAAGCAGTTGTCCCTGTGGCCGCTGTGTATAGTGCCAAGCCAAACGATAGTAGCCCTGAGCTTGCTCTTGTAAGATTTGCTTCTGCTCGGTTGAGATTGCCTCATCTTTGAGGGCCAGAGAATTCACGTTGCCGCGAATATAGGCCCGCATTGCCAGATAGGGCGGCAGCATCACCACGCC
>JBAUJD010000645.1:0-2723 GCA_049683515.1 Thermosynechococcaceae cyanobacterium
AGGGCAGTATTCGGGTCTTAGTTGCCACTGATATCGCCGCCCGAGGCCTAGATATTGACCAGCTTCCTCACGTGGTCAATTTTGACCTGCCCAATGTGCCCGAAGATTATGTCCACCGCATTGGCCGCACCGGTCGAGCGGGCAACGAAGGAGAGGCCGTCTCCCTGGTTTGTGTAGACGAGCATAAGTTCTTGCGCGATATCGAGCGGCTCATGAAGCGCGATATTGATCGAGAAATGATTCCGGGGTATGAACCCGATCCATCGATTCCGCCTGAACCTATTCAGACCGGTCGAAATAAGCCATCGAACGGTAACCGTAGGCGGCGTCCGAGTCCGAGTAAGGGGCGCAGATCGGCGTCGCCAGCTAAACCCTCTCGTCCTCGAAAGCGACAATCTTGAGAGGCTTGTCTGACCAAGAAAGGTATTCATCATCCGGCCAACGTCTTAACATCTGGCGACGCAATACAATGAGGGTAAAGGCTGAACAGTACAGCAGCTTAGGTGATCTATGACGTCAGCAGTTCTGCTTACCCTAGAACAGTTTTCCAAGCAGCCCAACATCGAAGAATCGCCAGCCTGGGAACTCCTTAACGGTCAAGTTCTGCAAAAGCCTATGCCTACTTTGCATCATAGCCGCCTTCAGAAACGACTTGTGGCTGCAGTTGATGCGACCCATAGTGCCTATGAAGCGTTCCCTGAGCTTCGCTGCGTTTTGAGTTCTAACTCTGTTGTCCCAGATATTACGATTCTCCACCGAAGTCGGGTTCCTGCAAAGAATGGCCCCGTTCAAGGTGCGCCGGATTGGCTTATTGAAATTCTTTCCCCCGATCAAAGCACCACGAAGCTGATCACGAAAATTCAAACCTGTCTTAACGAGGGAAGCCAACTGGGTTGGCTGATCGATAGTGCTGAAGCGATCGTCATGGTTTTTCTGCCTGATCAGCCCCTTCAGTTACTCAGCGCTAATACTCTACTACCTGTTTTGAACGAGGTACCGTTGCAATTAACGCCGCATCAGATTTTCGAGTGGCTGTCGATCTAGCGAAATCCTGCCAGATCCTAGAATTTCGCCAATAACAGCCTTAAAAGGAAATATACAGTCTGGCAGGCATTGAGACTTTAATCACTTGCTTAGAGCTAGAAGCAGTACTATGAAAGGGAGTTCAGACCTGTTATTTAGACGGATGCACTCTAGGAGGTTTTGCGATCGCAACGCCTGACGCTCAGTAATCGATAGGACCCAAAAACTATGATGCATTCTGCCCTGCAGCAAGCATTTGCCAAACGCTGCGCCCTCAAAATCATTAGTGGCCTCAATAACTTTGACCACGACCGAGTCGCTGCCGTCGTCAGAGCTGCAGACCGAGGCGGCGCAACCTTTGTCGATATTGCCGCAGATGCCGACCTGATCAAGCTTGTGCGCCAAGAGACCCCGCTTCCGATTTGCGTGTCTGCCGTGGACCCCGATCGATTAGTGATGGCGGTTAATTCAGGTGCAGACCTGATCGAAATTGGCAATTTTGATAGCTTCTATGCCCAAGGACGCCAGTTTAGTGCAGCAGAGGTTCTAGCGCTGACTCGTGAGACGCGATCGCGTCTTCCCAATGTCGCTCTCTCTGTGACTGTGCCCCATATCCTAGAACTCGATCAGCAGGTCCAGCTTGCGGTTGAACTGGTAGCTGCCGGTGCAGATATCATCCAAACCGAAGGCGGCACCAGCAGTCAGCCCGTCCATGCCGGAACGCTGGGACTCATTGAAAAGGCAGCACCGACCTTAGCTGCTGCTGTGGAAATCTCTCGGGCAGTGACCGTTCCGGTGATGTGTGCCTCGGGCCTATCCGATGTGACGGCACCCCTTGCGATAGCAGCCGGTGCCAGCGGCATTGGTGTGGGTTCTGCCGTCAATCAACTCAATAGCGAACTGGCAATGATTGCCGCTGTTCGTCGGTTGGCGGAGGCGCTCCAGCCTGCGCCTTTACTGCATAAGGTCTAGAGAATTCTGAATACGCTCAAAGCTCCTACGGCCCTCACCCCCAATCCCTCTCCCAAGATAGAAGAGGGAAGCAAGATCCTTCTGTTATCTGCATTTCTCCCCCCTCGCCCAGTATTGGGAGAGGGGGGCTGGGGGGGGGGTGAGGGCCAGCCGCGTTGTGAAATCATGCAACGTTAGTGACTTGATGGGCAGAGTCTCAGGGACACATTGCCACTGTGCAAACCAATAAGGAGCCAAACTGATGAGAGCCGTACTGATGGCCGGTGGCGAAGGAACAAGGCTGCGACCTTTGACCTGTGAGCTGCCGAAGCCGATGGTCCCGATTCTCAATCGGCCCATTGCTGAGCACATTGTGAATTTGCTCAAGCGCCACTCCATTACCGAAATTATCGCCACGCTTTTCTATTTACCCGACGTGATGCGCGATTATTTTCGGGATGGCTCTCAGTTTGGGGTCCAGATGACCTATGCCGTTGAAGAAGACCAGCCCCTTGGCACCGCAGGCTGCGTGAAGAATATCTCGGCGCTGCTCACCGATACCTTTTTAGTGATCAGTGGGGACTGTATTACTGACTTTGACTTGAGCGATGCGATCGCCTTCCATCAAGCGAAAGACTCTAAAGCGACCCTTGTACTAGCCCGTGTGCCGAACCCCATCGAATTTGGGGTGGTGATTACCGATGAGCAACAGCGCATTGGCCGTTTTTTAGAAAAGCCCTCCAGTAGCG
>JBAUJD010000646.1:0-2947 GCA_049683515.1 Thermosynechococcaceae cyanobacterium
ATTGCAATGAGTTCAGGGTCGGTGTGGGGGCAAAAGCAGAATTGTGCGCCGGATGCGATCGCATCCCTTAACCCATCCCGATCTAGAATGGTGCCTACCCCAATCTGACAGTGGGGCAGCTCTTTTCGTAGGGTCTCAATGAGTATGGGGGTGCGATCGCTATTCCAAGCAATCTCAATAAGCTCTAAGCCAGAAGCTGCAACTGCCCTCGCCATGTGCAATCCAAGAGACATTCCCGGCGCACGGATAACAGCAAACACTCGCTGTCGTCGAATTAAATCGAGCCAATGCTTGGGACCGCGCGTTTCAACTCCGAACTCCGAATTCCGAATTCCGAACTCAACTCCTATCGATTTGCATAAAGCGCCATCGGCTCTTTGATCAACAAAATATAGAGCTGCTTAAACGTAGACTTCAGCACTCTGGGCGCACCAAAATCAATCGGCATCATCTTCTCAGGCAATTTCCAGCCCTCAAACCGCAGCTCTTCAGAGGTGCAGTACGGAAAACTCAGCTCTTCCAAACTCGGCCCAATCCCCAAGCGTTCCGCTGCCGCAATCGTCGGCACAGACTGCGGATCCACCTGCAAAATATCCATCAACGCTCGATCGAGGGCAAACACATTCCGAGCCGCCCCCAGAAGTCCCAGCTCCCTAGGTTCACCCCCACTCGGCCCATTACCCTCATGACCGATGATGCCGTCGAGGATGGTGAGGTTGGGTGCAATAGCCCGCGCCGTCTCCACCAACATCTCACCGAAGCGATTGGCATCTTTACCCGCCTCTAGGTGCCACCACGCCTTCATCTTGCCCGGAACGCAGCCAAATAGATTTTTTACCCCCATCGTCATCGTGAGCTGCGAGTGTGACTTTACCTTGGGCAGGTTAATCACCACGTCCGCCTCCATCGCCTCCTTTGATAGGCGCAGATGGTCGAAGGAATCGCCCAAGGCTTCATAGCGCTGACCGTGGAACTCCACTAGCGGAAGATTTAACTCTTCTAGTAATGGCAAGTAGCCATTGGCCTTGGCAACCCCTCTGGCACTCCCAAACGCAGGACTATCGCCCAAGAACGGATGCCCGCCAGCCTCTTTCACCATTTTTGCAACACCGTACACCACCTCCGGGCGAGTGATGCACTCCTTCAGGGGACGCGCACCCGTGAGTAAGTTGGGCTTAAGTAGCACCCGATCTCCAGGCTTGACGAAGCTCTCAATGCCCCCAAACGGCTCTAGGAGCTGAGCTAGGTTGGCTTGTAAGAGATGGAGATCGTAGGAGGTTGCCCGGAGCAGACTAACAGGGATGGTCATAATTAAGCTGATTTAGAATGAGTGATTAATCGACTAAGAAGGACTACTCGTATCTGCAGCCGCATCAGAGGCACCAGCTTTGTCACTCTTCTCTTCAGACGTTCCTTCAGCAGCGGCAGTTTTTGCCTTTTTCTCTGCCTCAGCCTTCTCTACTGCGGCCTGCTCACGACGTTTGCGGTCTGCCGCTATGTTATCTGCTATTGCCTGCTGAGTCTGAACCATTTTCTCAAGGTTGGCACGATACACCTCTACATCCTGCATCATTTTATTTTCAGGTAGCTTCAAAGCCTCGCTGATCGTATGGAGCGCTTCTTTAAGACGGCCCTCATCCTTGAGTATCTCTGCATCTGCAATCTCTAGGCTGGCTAACAAGCCAATCCCAAAGAGGCGGCTGTACTTGAACTTCTCATTTTGAGCAATATTGTGAATCTGTCCCTGCAGATCATCTCCACCTGACTCCGTCGAATCCGTCAGCCATGCCATCAACTCATCAAAGGACTTTGAGGCTACAAACGTCTTGAGGCGTTCGGCCTCTTTTCGATAGTTCTTGGGGTCAGCCTCTTGGGCACGGCAAATGGCTTCAAAAATCGCGACCTGATCCTTCTCAGGGGTGTAGGTCTCCATAAAGCGGTCATAGGTTGTAATTACACCCAGGGCAAAGATCGGGTCTTCTTTGAAATCTTCATTCACCCGGAGCAGATGCATCTCCACCATCAACTCCTCAACGACCCGGCGGTAGATAGAGTTAACGGGACGTGTATGGATCGTATAAAAAGATCGCTTGGTATCAGAGACAGTTCGGAGATTTTTCACAATTTAAAAACGCTGGATTTCTGTAAAGAGACTGTATCAATTATGTCAGCATTAACCCATCTAAGGGAAATCTCGGTGCACTCAACATCTCAGGGCCAAAATCACGAGCAGCTTCTAATCCTTACGATATAGAGCCTCACCCCCTGTCAGCCGCCAGAAATGTCTATGCTAAGACAACAGGTTCTACGACACCCATGCTCCATGAATGACTCCGCTTTTGCCTTCTTCTTGGGATTTGCTGGCCTATGGATACTTCTAGGCATTGGCGCACTGATCCTACTCCTGAAGATGGATGGTCAACCCATCAAGGTGGGGCCGCAAGGATTGCTGGTGGCTCTGCCCATCGTGATTCCATTTTTGCTGGCGCTGTTTTTTGGTGCAGTTTCTCTGTCTCGATAACCGTTGTCGTCCCTCTTCTTTAAAAGATTGGCACTACCGCTCTGACCATTCAGGGCTATCTCGCTCAACTTGATTTCGCCAGTGACGATACCCAACCCCAAGCTTGTCATAGCCGACCGGAGTGCGCCAGATATCAGCGCCTGCATGGAGTCTATCCTGCTGACCCACCACTAATCGTAAATCCTCTTCAATCACCCGATGAGCCATTGAGCGCCAAAATCGATTCTTACCGGGCAAGAACCTTGCCCAATCGAAAAAATCCAATGAAAATTGGTAGAGCAAACGAGTTTTCTCCCTTCCTGCAGGCAAACAGCAGTGGAGTTGATGTAGATGACGACCGCAGCTTTTACCCCGTAGGCCAATGGTACTGATTACATAGCAGGGCGGCTCAAAGGTCATGGCAATGGGATAGGGATCCCAGTGGCC
>JBAUJD010000647.1:0-4346 GCA_049683515.1 Thermosynechococcaceae cyanobacterium
AGCCTATGACGCAACGCGGGCCTTTATTGAAGCGTTACGCAGACAGAAAACACCCACTCGGAAAGGCACCCGTGATGCCCTTGCTGATCCGAGCTTTAAGATTCAGGGGGCAACCGGATCTGTTGCATTTGAGAAGAATGGCGATCGCAAATCCCCACCCCAGACTCTAATCCAGGCTGTGAAATGCGGCTCTACCCTAGAATTCGTGCCCCTTGGCAATACCTGTCAAACAGCGACTCAAAAATAAAAAAATCCTGAATTATCCCAACAAATAATGAGAGTGCACCCACTCACAAGATGGCAAAGATCTGAAAAAAAACGATTGTGGTGCTCTTGTTTTTACAAGAAGCTATTCATAACAGCACAACAACAGTGCTTTCAGTTACAACGATGAGGCCATAAATGTCAGCTTCTACCCCCTTCAAAATTCAGTGTGCAGGTTTCGTAAGTGCTGCGGCCATTGCGAGTGCCGCGTTACCTGCGATCGCCGTTTCTATTGAACAAGTTCCCAATCCACGCCAGAGCAATGGTGGTTGAGTCACTGATATGGCTAATATTTTGAGTGCGCCGACAGAGTTGAAGCTCAATCAAATGATCTCAAAACTAGAGGCTGAAAATAGCAGTGAGATTGCGGTGGTTACGGTCCCAGAAACCGTTCCGTCTAAATCGCCCAAGACGTTTGCAACCCAATTATTCAATACCTGGGGTATTGACAAAAAAGGGAAAGATAATGGCGTCTTATTTTTAATCTCAAAAGGCGATCGCAGAGTAGAAATCGAGACCGGCTACGGCATCGAATCCATCTTGCCCAATACTGAAGTGAAGCAGCTCATCGATAGTCAGATTCTCCCCAGTCTCAAGCAAGATAACTTTGATCAAGGCGTTCTTTTAGGAACAACGGCTTTAGTCACAGCATTGCGAAATAAAGACTCAGGTCGTTGGAGCCGCCACTTGAGCAGGTGGCTCAATCAATGGTGGAAGAGCATACTTTTCGGTGCTTTATTGTTATTCGCTCCATTCTTTAACCGGGGAAATAGTGGTAATAATCATGGGGGGAGTAGCGGTGGCGGTTTTGGCGGTGGCTCCAGCGGGGGTGGTGGGGCTGGAGGTAGTTTTTAGGATTAACCTCCCGGCCCACTTATTGACTTGTCAATTGCAGGACTCAGATAAATGATTCATCTGGCTGGAAGATCCCGGATGGCTGAGCATAAAAAAGAGCCTCGACTAGCGAGGCTCTTTTCAGCTAAAAAGCTAAAACTTTGACATCTTTATCTTTAGAGAGCGTTACCACGAGGCAAGACTTCTTCAGGGAAGATGAAGTTTTCATGGGGCTGATCTTGAGGAGCCATCCAAGCTCTCAGACCTTCATTGAGCAGAATATTCTTGGTGTAGAACGTCTCAAACTCAGGATCTTCTGCCGCTCTGACTTCCTGTGAGATGAAGTCATAGCTGCGCAGGTTAAGCGCAATGCCAACAATTCCAATCGATGCCATCCAGAGACCCGTTACAGGGACAAACAGCATGAAGAAGTGCAGCCAGCGCTTGTTCGAAAACGCAATCCCGAAAATCTGTGACCAGAATCGGTTCGCTGTCACCATCGAATAGGTCTCTTCGGCTTGAGTGGGGTTGAAGGCACCAAAGGTGCTCGATTCAGACCCATCTTCAAACAAAGTGTTCTCTACCGTGGCTCCGTGAATGGCACACAATAGCGCACCACCCAAGACACCAGCAACGCCCATCATATGAAAGGGGTTGAGGGTGAAGTTGTGGAAACCTTGAACAAACAAGATGAATCTGAAGATACCCGCGACACCAAAGCTGGGTGCAAAGAACCAGCTTGACTGACCCAAGGGGTACATCAAAAACACAGAAACGAATACGGCGATGGGCGCACTAAATGCGATCGCATTGTAGGGACGAACCCCCACAAGACGAGCAATCTCAAACTGACGGAGCATGAAACCCACGAGCGCAATGGCTCCGTGGAGTGCCACGAAAGTCCACAGGCCGCCCAACTGGAACCAGCGGGTGAGGTTACCCTGTGCTTCTGGCCCCCAAGGCAGCAGTAGGGAGTGCCCTAAGCTGTCTGGAGGCGTGGAAATGGCAACGGTCAAGAAGTTACAGCCCTCAAGGTAGGAACTGGCGAGACCGTGGGAATACCAAGATGTAACGAAGGTGGTGCCGGTGAACCATCCGCCCAGTGCTAAGAACGCACAGGGGAATAGTAAGACGCCGGACCAACCAATAAAGACGAACCGATCACGCTTGAGCCAGTCGTCGAGGACGTCAAACCATCCTCGCTCCTGACCGCGTCCGACTGCTATGGTCATGAAAATTAGCCCTCTTGCTCTAACTCTAAAGTTGCAGGGATACAAGACATTCGTTCAAACCCTGCAGGCTTTCTTTCGAAACCAACAAGGCTCTCAGGAGACTGTCTTAGTTTGACATGGAAGTCGCCCCAAAACGCTAACCCGATTCTCTTCATAGATCCTGATGTTAAATAGAACGGTCCTCAAGCATTCGCGAACAAATGCCGACGGAAAACTAAAGCAGATGTGCTAGAGAGCTGTGAATAGATCACTGCCCCTAACAATGCCGTTCCTAGAGAGTCTAGGTGAGGCACTCAAAAATGAAAATGTAGAATCAATCGAGGGGTTAGCGACTTTCGTATCTTGCAACACAATTAATATCGCTTAATCTTTTTGATAACGGAATTCTTGCGAAATATCAAGTTCTCTAAAGGTTGTCTCAGAAAGGGAAATAGGCTATTCGTAGCCATGGAATTTGAAGCAATCACCCCTTTTGCAAGCCTGTTGTTGAGCAATAGATACAGCGAGTTCAAAGAATTATGCAGCCTAGATTGTTACATTAGTTTACAAACATGGATGTTTAGCAAGTTGATTTTGCCCATGGAGCGACGACCAATCTCTGTGGTTTAATGAGCCACAGTACTAGCAGTAATTTAGTGGGTTCCGTGACTTCAGTTTTGCGTTACACAGTTTTAGGATCCCGGCGGCTCAGTAATTATTGGTGGGCCTCTGTTGTGACCGTGGCCGGTTCAGGTTTTTTGCTGGCCGGTGCATCAAGCTATTTCCAAGTTGATTTGTTGCCGATGGGGAGTTCTATCGATTTGATTTTCATTCCCCAAGGCATTGTAATCGGTGCCTATGGAGTGGCAGCTCTGCTGCTGGGTGCTTATCTCTGGGCTGCGATCGCCCTTGATTTGGGTGGCGGATACAACGAGTTCAATAAAGATACGGGAATGCTAAACATTCTGCGCAGGGGATACCTCGGCAAAAACCGACGGATAGAGGTTTCGTCCCGTCTCACGGATGTTCAGGCGGTGCGGATTAATATTCGGGGTGGCCTCAGCCCGAAGCGAACGCTGTATCTAAAGGTTAAGGGCAGGGGCGACATTCCGCTGACCCGTGTGGGGCAACCGCTGCCGATCTCTATCATTGAGGGTCAGGCCGCAGAGATTGCTCAATTTCTGGGCGTCCCCATGGAGGGGCTTTAACCCTCGTTTCCCTTCAAAACATTACACAGCAACTCATGAATTTAAACTCTTCGGTTGACACCGTAGCCAAGCAGCTACTTGCGATTTCATTAGTCGTGACCTTAATGGCCTGTGCGCCCCAGGCGAAGGCACCGAATTCCGGTGGCGCGGGCGGAGCCAGCGGACTGAGCTCCGCTCAGGCAGGCACACCAGAATCATCGGTCCCTGGCGCACAGCCACCGGCTGCTATCGATAAGCTTGCGAAGCTGCAGGGAAAAGCCACGGTTGAGATGAAGGTGAAGGGTAAAACCATCACGATAGAGGTAGACGGGAATGATGCGCCCGTGACCGCCGGCAATTTTGTGGCGCTTGTCGATCAAGGCTTTTACGACGGGACTAGCTTCCATCGAGTGGTTCGTCAGCCCCAGCCTTTTGTTATTCAGGGAGGGGATCCCCAGAGCAAGGATCCCAATGTGCCGGTCCAGGCGCTGGGAACCGGAGGCTATGTTGATTCCACAACGAAACAGAAGCGTGAGATTCCCTTAGAGATTTTGCCCGAAGGTGAGACGCAACTGATTTATGGCAAAACGCTTAAGGATGCAGGCAAAAAAGGACCAAAGCTGAAACATACGAAGGGAGCTGTGGCGATGGCCCGATCTCCTTTGCCAGACTCGGCATCGTCCCAGTTTTACTTTGCTCTGAGCGATTTACCGTTTCTCGATGGTGACTATGCCGTCTTTGGCTATGTCACGAAGGGCATGGATATTGTTGAGCAGATTCAGCAGGGCGATCGCATTGAGTCAGCGACAGTCGTCCAGGGAATCGAGAACCTGAAGCGATAGAGGCAGAC
>JBAUJD010000648.1:0-2757 GCA_049683515.1 Thermosynechococcaceae cyanobacterium
GATGTGGGACGACCTCGCTATCGACTTAATGAGATTGAAGCCTCATAAACGACTCAATTTTCAACGAGGCATGAGAGCATTGACCCTTATTCAACAGGCATTATAGGTTCGTTGTCATCCCTAAAGGCTAGAGCTATACAAGGGCTAATAAGAAGAAGAATCAAATAAACGAATTCAATGTTTATATTTTTCTGAGCTTTCCTCGGCCATCTGCTTTCCCAGTCATATAGCGTTCGTCCATCAGTTGGAGTGGCAGGTGCAAATCCAGGGTCGATTATTATCTCTTCATGAGACTCATCACCCAAATCACTGCGTTTAGACTTGTCTCCATCACTCAAGATAAAGTACCTGCTGTTGCAATGCTTATAGCGCTTGAAGCCTTTTCAAACCATTTAGCTGTAAGAATTACGTTTTCAATATTCGGGAACGTGTCGTAGTGAAATTTTTTAGGATGACCTGCCATCTCAGCGATCAGTTGCCGTAGAAACTGGCTGGGTGCAGACGAAGCATCAAAATAATATTGACGAATTCCATCATCGAAATATATATATGGGCAATTTAGATTCTTCGTATGAGGGGACCAGGGTGCATATTCTCCTGATATTTCAGGTAAACGTGTCTGGAGTTTCTGCACTAAGTTGAAACTCAATGCGACTATATGGATATGAACATGGTCTATGCCACAAGAGATATCGGCACCAAAGTAAGGAGAGCCATTCTCGAAAATGATCAGATGTTGCCCTGTAGCAGAGGCTAAACGGCGAAGATGACAGATAAGGCGAGAAACTGACCGTTTTTCATTAATGGGGAGGAGACTTGCTGTAGGGACATGTGACTGCGGTATGAGTAATAACCAAGGACTAACAATTGCACCTTTAGTCGGAACGACCGTTACACTCCCATCACTTATCAGTGGCTCATTCCAAAGCTCTGAAGATGTGCTGCTCGTCAATGAACAAAAACGACAGGAGTTATCGATGAACTGTGGGGAAGAGATCATTGGATAAACCTCTCTGATGTCTCACTGAGCAATGTATTGACCTTCAAAGGCTGGACTACGATACTACATATATGAGCATATCTCCAGAATTACCACAGCGTCTAGGAGAACAAGATAATCTTGTTAGGATGGTAAGACGTTGCCTCTTCAACACGTCATCTGCCTGGTTCTGAGCGAAGATTGAATGAGTATTAAGAAGGTAGTTGCTGCTGTAATCAAGGATTCGGGTAGTCTTGCCCTTGAAAGTATTGATGCTGATTACCATCAAATCGGTCAGAAAGCAGTTGGATTAACTAGTATCCCCAAGTCTTGGGTACCTAAGTGGCTCTCGATTCCATTTGCAACGTGTGAAGCAGTTCTATCAGGTAGAGTTCAATGGATTGACATCTCTACGCTAGTAGTTCGTGCATTCTCAGGGACAACGAATTTAATCGTACGCTCAAGTTCATCAACTGAAAGTCTGGATGCGAGAGGCTCCCTTGATTCTAAGGTTTGTCCCTGTGATGCCAATCAACTTGCCCAGGTACTTCATGATGTATCCCTACAGCAAGGGAATGCCTTCTCAAGTCCAGATAATGCTTCCACTATTCCGGTCTGTGCCCCTATTGTACAAGTCTATCTATCTGAGAGCATACTTGGTCACCTGTCAAACGAATATCGACATGCACAGAGAAATGTTGATTTTCTTTATGAAGTGGAGCAAAGGCCAGATTCATTGTCACACATTGAGATAGCAAATCCACAATCTTTCCGATTAGATCGCCCTGTGCAATTGATCAATACGCAGAGACGGATCTATTTATCTAACTCAAATACTGCAATAAAATCTGGACTTAGAAGCGTGGGCAGATGGATTGCTTCTAATGAATTACGTGCTCATGTTGAATGGTTAGTTCACAGAAATGAAATGTATGTTGTGCAATTTGATATAGATCAATTGCCACCGAGGATAAAACCTATGTCGCAATGTCCTCAAATCGCTCATTCGCCGCTAGTCAAGAATCTACAGTGTTTTAGTTGCTTGCGTCCTGAAGGGAAATATGCAGACTTACGGAAGACTCGTTCACATTACTTGTTAGGCAAGGTTGGTGCCTTCGTGCCTCCAATTTATATTTTTGAGAGGATTTGTGATTTTGACTGGAGTAGACAATTACCTAGTTCGATATCTGAAGATTTAAAGGTACTTTGTGAACTATCTCCGCTCATTGTCCGGTTTGATGTTCCTCGAACTCGAACTGATTGGACAAATTTACCAACTATTGGTCCGTCTTCTGATGCAGAAGACATTGGACAAAAAATCTGTGATGCAATTCAAAAACTACAAATCAGAGGAATTACCCTTCAAGAAATTACTCTTGTTGCTCATCACTTTATTGCGGCTAAAGCCTCAGCGTGGTCTGAGGCGAGGCCAGATTCTGAGAAAGTTCGAATAGACGCTGTTTGGGGGCTTCCAGATGGCCTCCAAACTTTTGCTCATGACTCATATATCTGGGATTTGAAACAAGAAATTCTTAAACCAGATGAAAGGTACAAAGATCGCTTTCTTGACGTAGAAATAGATGGAAAATGGACAACACGTAGAGCTTACCCAAAGCTAGCGCGCGAAGGTTGCTGTGAAACAGCGTCAATTATTGAGATTTCTCAGATAACTGCAAACATCGCTAGTTTATGTGATGGACCTGTTCGTATCATGTGGTTTCTTGATGTTATTTCAGGTGCGGATGGGAAGAGTATACAGTCAATGCCCTGGATTGTAG
>JBAUJD010000649.1:0-3338 GCA_049683515.1 Thermosynechococcaceae cyanobacterium
TCTGAACTCAGCATTTACCCCTTCAGCAACTCATCCACTGCTGCGTTAATAAACGCCTCATCTTCAGGGTTTTGGTAGGGGTTCCCGGCCCGATGACCCCAAATAGACGGGATCGGTATATAACGGCTATTGCGGATGAGATCAGCCTCTGCCTGACAATCTTCGGGCGTAAAATACAGGTCCGTTGTGGCTGGCATCACTAAAGTTTTTGCTGTAATAGAGGCCAGCGATCGCTCAAAATCTCCTTGATAGACGGGGTTATCACTGACGTCACAATGGAGCCACGTTTCTATCATCGCTAGCAAATTGTGGGGGTCACGCTTGCGATAGCCCGCTTCCCAGCTTTGCAGCAAATACTCTTCCAAAGAGCTATAGCCCCACTTCAGATAAGGTTTGGCTCGGTAATATGCCTGCGAAGCCGCCCAGCTTGCATAGATTTGGGTAAAAGCATGAAATCCTCGCTCTGGAGTCCCTTCAAATCGCTCTCCATTCCAGGCCGGATCAGCCGTGAGAGCTGCCCGCAGGCTGTAGAGAAAAATGCGGTTATGGTCCGTGGTTTTAGCGGTGCCACAAATAGCAGCAATCCGCTGCACCCGCTCAGGATCAATCACGCCCCAGTGGTATGCCTGCTGCGCACCCATCGACCAGCCGTAGATTAGTGCCAGCCGTTCAATGCCTAGATAATCCAATAGCTCAGCTTGGACGCGTACATTGTCATAATGCGTAAAGTAAAAACCCGGTTTAGTCGCTGCTTCGCAGTTACTCGGCGATGTAGAAAGCCCATTACCCAACATATTGGGCATGATCACGAACCAAGCCGTCGGGTCCAGAATCCCTCCTGGTCGAACCAGCCAATCAACATCGGTATGCTGCGCCCCATAGGAGGTCGGATACAGAATGGCGTTGGACTGCTCTGCATTCAACTCACCGTAGGTTTGATAGACAATCTGAACCTCCGGCAGCACCACCCCACACTGCAACAAAAAGTCCCGAATCGTAAACAGCTTCGCTTCACCCATTACCGATTACCGATTACCCATCACCAACCTCACTCAAACGCTCCCAAAAGATTCCGATTAACCCGCACATATCCTGAATCAATGTGGGCAAAATGAGCCTTGAGCTGCTGGTGAGCAGCAGGCAAGGCATGGAAGGGAATCGAAGGATAAAGATGATGCTCGGTGTGGTACGGCATATTCCACATCAAAAATCGCAGGGGCCACAGGGTTAGGGTGGTGCGGGTATTCGTGAGTGGGTTGTCGTCACTGCTACAGCCGGTGTGCTCGGCAAGCAGAATAAAGCGCAGGAAGGGCTGGCCTACGGCAAGCGGCAAGAGCCAATACTTTACTAAAAACAAGGGGTGACCGAAGAGGGTGGAGAGAAGTGCGATCGCAACATAAGCCCCCAACTGCAGCCGTGTTGAACGGATCACCTCTGCATGGGCGCTTTCGGGTAAAAAGGCATAATCGAGCTGCCCCGCTGCCACCTGGAGATGCCCAGTAATTTTGCCGCGCCACCAAGGCAAACTGCTCAACTGCCAGAGGTACTGGCCGATATTTTTAGGTTCAGGATCGCCCAGCTCAGGATCTTTGCCCACCTGACGGGTATAGCGATGGTGCCACTTGTGATAGCGCCAGTAAAAAGTGCTGTTGTAAAAGGACAGAAAGCCCGCGACCCAGGCCACCGTGTCATTAATCCAGCGACGTTTGAACGCCGTCCCGTGAGCACATTCGTGCATGGGACAAAACATGAAGGCCAAACTGATCCCGCAGACAACTAGGGCAAGGAGTGCCACTCCCTTCGGCGCAGTAGTCCACAGATAACCACACCCGCAAATCGTCGTTAGGTGTACCATCAGCCTCAAAGCACCGGCAAGATCAGATCGCTGATTCAAAAGTGCCAGATCATGAGACGCTAAAATTTGTCTAGGGGATGTTGGCGATTCGTCCAACGAAGCAGAAGGTGGGATGCTGCTAGAGATCGTCATGGTTTAATTTGGGAGTACAAGAACATTAGCAAATAGCTACTTACAATCGACTTGTTATAACAAGCAAAATCTAGCATATCTCGTTCTGGTATAACAAGGCTAGCGAAACTGAAGCAAGAAGGGCTTGCTCATAAGAATTATCTATGTCCATTCCCCTGCACATCACAATCTCTGAGAAGTTGCGTCGTCAAATTGAGGCCGGTGAATATGAACCCGGCGAGAAGCTACCCAGTGAGCATCAGCTAATGGCGACCTTTGATGTGAGTCGGATTACGGTGCGGCAGGCGATCGCAAACTTAGTCCACCAGGGACTCGCCCATACGCAGCGAGGCAAGGGCGCATTCATTACACCCCAGCAAAAAGTTGCTTACTCGTTATCGAGTCCCCTGACTTTTCTAGAACAAGACTTAGCGGATAAAGGAATTCAGCTTACCTTTGAAAATCTCACCTTTCGCAAGGTGAACCCCCCTCACAAAATTCGAGATAGTCTGAAGCTTCCTCCCAAGTCCAGTGCCTATCTACAGAAAAAACTTCTGTGCATGGATGGAGTCGTGGGTGCTGTCGATATTAGCTATATTTTGCCAGAGCTAGGCCAACGCTTTGCGCCTCTACTGCGGCGGCAGATGACGCTCCCTACCCTAGAAGAACAGGGCATTCATATTGAGCATGTTGATGCAGTGATTGAATGTACCCACGCCGACTACGAAATGAGCAATTGTTTAGAAGTACCGCTGGGTCAACCGTTGATTGTTTATCGATATACCGCCTATACGAAAGCGCATCAGCCGGTTTTGCAGGGTGAAACGATCTCACGGGCCGATCGCTTCTGCTATTCCCTCAGTACCCAGCGATAGAAGGCTCTCTCAAACTTTAGACCTTGTTTGCCGTCGCTTCCGCCGCCGAGACTTGGGGCTTCGCAGGGTGGGAATGCCTAATCCTAGACCCCCTAAAAGACCGAGCGATCGCACATTTCTTTGAGATATCACCGACTGAGTCGATTCTCCAGAAGGTCTAGGGCGAGGAACATACCGATAATGATCGGCAGCCACAAAGGACAGGCAACCCGCGACAATAATGCTGCTTAAGCGATTGAGCGATTTATCTAGGGCTTGCTGAGAAAGTCTAGAGCAACGGTCTATTAACGTTCTTAAGTCGATTATCGGTTGCCAGATGCAAGGAAAAAGTCAGAAAATGGTCAAAACCCTTGCCTTTGAATCGGCATGTATCGCAGCAATTCCCCAGGCCAGCTCTCCTTTGAGAATTTTTATTTGCCCTTTGGTGGCAAATTGTCCGGCGACAATCGCTGGGTAACACTCGCCGAGTTAGTTCCGTGGCAGAGCATTGCAAGCGA
>JBAUJD010000650.1:0-6816 GCA_049683515.1 Thermosynechococcaceae cyanobacterium
GTGATGGGTTGGTGCCAAGAGCATGGTTGGTCTGATTTATTTGTCGATCATCACCAATATTGGGCCTTCCCGCCGGGTGCTGTGATGCCGCTCCCGCTTCCGTCCACTGTCTATCAAGAGTTCAAGGGGCAGGATCGCTCAGATTGCCTGACGGTTCTCTATGGCTTGCTGAGCGTGTCTGCTGCGGCTATTCTCATGAGCCTGCAGCAACAGTCCCCCATGCCTGCGGTGTTCGCCTTTTGTCTCTGCGCCCTAGGGGTGGCCTCGTTTGAGGAATCGCTTTAGTGCTGAATATTGCCGTTATCGACGGTCAACACCTGAGCAGAATCGAGCCATTTGGCTTCAAAGGCACCGAGGTGAGTGGTGGTGATTAGGGTTTGAAAGCGGTCTTGAATGGTGGCTAAAAGCTGATCCTGACGATTGAGATCCAGTTCGGCAAGTACATCGTCGAGCAACAGCAGCGGCGGTTCACCAATAACGGTTTCAATGAGCTGAAGTTCGGCGAGTTTGAGGGCTAAAACCAAGGTTCGTTGCTGTCCTTGAGATCCGTACTGGCGGGCGGGTGTTTCATTGATGAGCAAGTCTACCTCATCACGGTGTGGCCCCGTGAGCGTTAGCCCTTGGTGATATTCGGCTGCAGCACGTTCTTCAATTTGCGCGAGGAACGCTTCGTATAGCTGATCGGGTTGAGCCGGATCATGGTTGACGTTGGCGGCATAGGTCAGGGTCAGGTGCTCCTGTTTACCACTGATGGCATGGTGCCATTGCTGAGCTAGGGGCGCTAATCGCTCAAGCATTCGATGACGACGCTGAATGACCCGCGCCCCCATGGAGGCCAACTGCTGATTCCAGAGCGGGAGCTGGGCGGCATCTGGGGGATGATTGGGATTGGAACGTCGCTGTTTTAGAAAGGCATTTCGTTGCTTGAGGACCTGCTGATATTGCTGCCATAGGTAAGCATAGACGGGTTCAAGCTGGATAAGAACGGTATCGAGCCAGCTTCGACGGGTGCCGGGACCACCCCTGACGAGGTCGAGGTCGAGGCTAGAGAACTGCACCATATTGATATGGCCTAAAAAATCGAGGTGGCGGCGGACGCTTTCACTATTGACGGCTAGGGTGCGACGACCGTTGGCCCGCAGGGTGAGACTGAGGTCTAAGGGACCACTATCGCGCTGGAGCATAGCGGTAATTTGACCTGCGGTGGTGTCGTTTTGGATGAGATCGCGATCGCGACTGGTTCGGTGAGATTTCAGAGTTGACAGTAGCTCCACCGCTTCTAGTAAGTTAGATTTGCCCTGAGCGTTAGCCCCCACCAGAATCGTTTTGGGGGCTGAGAAGTCAACGATCTGTCCTGAGTAGTTCCGAAACTGGTTGAGATGAAGCTGCTGTAGATACACCGACTCTAATGCTCAAAGACGGAATCATAGCCCATCAGATCGAGCATCACGAAGGTGGATAAGCACTGCAGGCATTGTTGAGCCACGGTCCAGCGGTCTTCGCGCTGCAGCATTGAAATGAGCTTAGCTCGCATCGGAATCAGGTAGCGAACGTCGTTGGCGGCGTAGCGGAGCTGTTCTTCAGAAAGAATGGCGGCGTTCCCCCAATCTGAGCTTTGGGCGCTTTTATCGAGTTCAACTCCTTCTAGCTCTCGCACCAATTCTTTAAGGCCGTGGCGAGGGCTATAGGTGCGGGCAATTTTGCTGGCAATTTTTGTGCAGAACACCGGGGCGGTAGCAATGTTGAGATGGTGCTGCAAAGTGGCGATATCGAAGCGGGCAAAGTGAAATATTTTTTCGACACTCTGGGCTTCTAGGAGCTGTTTGAGATGGGGAGCGGCGGTCTGGCCTCGCTCAACGCGAACCACTGTGATTTGGCCTGCGGCATTACAGAGCTGCACTAGACAGAGCCGATCACGCTGGGGGCGTAACCCCATGGTTTCAGTATCTACCGCAAGCTGGTCGGTTTGCAGATAGTCTTGAAGCTGATCGGCACTGAGGTCGCCATCACACACTTGAAAATCAATTAAGGCCATAGGGGTATTTCTGCTGCACTGAATGGCATTGTACAAAATCCCCTGTCATCAGAGGCTATCAAAGACCTGAAAATTGAGAAATAAGTGAGGCTCTGATACGGATCAGGGACTGGTTTCCCTAAGCACTAGTGCAGCGTCAAAGTTAAGAATAAGGAACTCACCCTAAAATTAAGCTCTGACGCTGCACTGGAGTTTTTTGTGGTGAACCTGTCGGAGCTGGTGATGATGGCTGCGCCGGGGCTGTTTGAGCTGGCGCAGCAGAGGGTTTTACTGGTGTGTTGGGAATTGCAGGAACAGCCGCAGGCGTCGCAGTGCCAGGTGCGATCTGCTAGGAAGCGGGTGCTGCCGGTTGTGGTACTACGGCGGGTGCTGTTGGCGATGCCGTTGTAGGTTTTGTTATTAAGCCGGGAGACGGTGCTGCGGTGGCCGGCGTTGCCGGTGCTGGCGGAGATGTTACCGGTGTGTTGGTCGGCGTCGGCGCTGTGGTCGGCGCGGTAAATGGAGAGACGGTTGGCGAAACAGATGCAGGACTATTTGGAGGCTGTACCGTGGGTGCAGTAAGCGGACTGATGGGCTGCGTTGAAGGTTGCGGAGCAGGATTGCTCGCCGGTTCTGGCCTTGCTCCTAGGGACTGTCTGAGCCACCGAATCTGTTCTAGAACTTGGCTATATGCAACCGTATTCCCCTGCTGCTGATAGAGAATGGCGGCCTGTTGATAGTCATCAAGAGAGGCCTGACGCCGCCGCAGAACGGCATTGACCCGACCTCTGTTGTGGAAAACCGTCACGTTTTGAGGGTCAAGCTCAATGGCTTGCGAGTAATCAAGCAGCGCCTTGGTGTAAAACCCAGAAAGTAGCTGAAGATTGCCGCGATTGACATAGGCATTGACAAACTTAGGATCGATAGATAATGCCTTTGTATAGTCTGCCACTGCCGCCTGTCGATAGTTTAGGGAGTTGTTGATAGAGCTGTAGGCAAAGCCACGACTAAAATAGCTGCTGGCATCATTGGGATTGAGGGCAATGGCCTGACCGAAGTCTTCGAGGGCCGCTTGGGCTTGACCTAGACTAAGCGCAATATGTCCCCGGTTTTGGTAGGCCGTTATGTCTCGGGGGTTAAGCCGAATCACTTGGCTAAAGTCTTCTAACGCTGGCTGAAAGGCTTTTTGGCGGTCGTATAAAAGACCCCGATTATAGTAGGCGGCACCATAGCTGGGATCGAGCTGAATCGCTCGACTGTAGTCTGAGACTGCAGCGGCATCATTTTTGAGTGAACTATAGGCGATCGCACGATTAAAGAATGCCTGTGCTGAATCGGGCTGAAGCGCAATAACTCGACTGTAGTCTTGAACCGCCGCCGGATATTGCTTCAATGCAGAATAGAGCTGCCCTCGGTTCAGAATAGCCTCTGTATTCGTGTTATCAAGGCTAATGGCTTGGTTATAGTCCCCCAGCGCTTCGGTGGTTTTGCCCTGTAGAGAATAAATGGCCCCTCGATTGCGAAAGGCGACGGCGTCTTTTGCCTCTAGCCGAATGGCCTGACTATAGTCTTGGCTAGCCCCTTGCAGATCTTTGTTGCTCCACAGGGCGAGGGCACGACCCAGATAAGCAGGTCGATAATTCGCGTCAATGCCTAGCACTTGGGTATAGATCTGAGCAGCCCCGGCATAATCTTTTTGCTGTTGCCTTTGCACCCCCTGCTGCATCAGTTGATTGAGCTTTTCGATAGCCTGCTTAGAGAGCGGTTTAGACTTTGGCTGGGTTGTTGGAGATGGCTTTGGTTTTGGCTTTGATTTTTGGGCGGATGGTTGAGGAGAAGGTTTTTTCTGAGCGACAAGCGGTGAGATGGCTGTCTCAGTGACTTGAACCTCTCGTCCCATTACTACAGTGATCTGACTAACAACAACGCCACAACTGAGGCCAGCAGCCAGGAGCGCCTTGAGAGAACGTTGTTGCAGAGACATGATATCTTTGGGCAGCATTGGGAAGGACTCACAATCAATAGAAAACTTAATCCGATAGTTGCAGAATAATCAGACGAGGCCATTATTACAAATATTTGACGAATTCGGCAGATTAATCAGTAAATACGAGCGCCTTCTGTAGCTGTCGCAGTATTGATGCCCGACTGACAATCTGAGTCTCTGTGGGACGATGGGCCACGAAGACTGACCCCGAAAAAAGTCTTGCGAGGCCCGAACGGCGATACACAGCGTATTCTTCTTGCTGCTCTGTGGCATCGACATCTAGCTCAAATCTCATATCAGCCAAGCTCTGCTCAAGCTGATGTTGCAAACGGGATGAATCTTGATCACAAATCTCAAAACTGGCGGTGCGATTAAAGTAGACCCCCGCCCCGCCAGCCAGCAAGCCAAAGACAATACCATCGCGATATAGCTCTATGGAGCCAATTGGCAGATCGAGACCCTGTGCAGCTAGCAGCACAATGATGATGCTCATGCTGAAGTAATACAAAAAGGTAAACCCGACTCCTGGCCCTGGCAGCGGCGCATCACTAGAGTCGGGCTTTGTCTGATCTTTGGTCATTCATGTCGTCTCATTAGCAACCACACCCAGTATGACCGCATCCGGCTCCTTGGGGATGGCCTTGGGCGCAAGCTTCACCACAGTAAGGTTTGTCATTTGCCATCACAGCATCCTTGAGATCTACGATGCAGAGACAAGAGGGACAAGCACATTTCATTTGACTAACAGCAGTCATACAGAGTTTCCTTTGCGACAATAACGCAGTATTGGTATATAATCAATATACATGAACATTTGTTCAAGTGTCAACCTATTCTATGAAGCCTATCTGGGTTGAGGATGCATTTATGTCAAAGTCACCGAAGCCTGGGACTCGTTCGTCTGAGGTGACGGAGGTTGCTCTCGTTTGCGATGATCAGCATGGGCCAATGTCTGCTACCGAAGTTTTGGCGGTTGATAAGGCGCGGCGCATGGCTGAGTTTTTTAGTCTGTTTGGAGATGCCAATCGACTCCGAATTCTGTCGGTGTTAGCGGCACAAGAGGTCTGTGTGGGGGATTTAGCCGCCCTCTTAGATATGAGTGAGTCTGCGGTGTCGCATCAGTTGCGATCGCTCAAGGCAGTGCGACTCGTCGGCTATCGAAAGCAAGGACGCCACGTTTACTACTATTTAGACGATCACCATGTTTTAGAGCTTTATCATGCCGTTGCCGATCATCTCGATGAGGGTTAGGAGGTTTTATATTCGTGCTTAATTGCAGTGAGAGCATTCCAAAAGGGTTTGATATGCAACCACCCAACAAAACCGCCATAGAGATATTGTCCTTGGGGCGAGGCGACAAAAACATGAGGGATTCCCAGGGGATTCTTCCAGGTATGCAGGGTGATGCCGTTGGGAAGCTTTAGCCAGACTTTGGCGCGGTAGAAGTCGCGTTGATGGGCGTCGGTTATTCCTTCAATCGTTTGCAGGCGCTGGAGCAGTTCGGCGGTGACGTCGCAGGTGTCACATTGAAATGAGGTGGGATCTTGCCAAAAGTTGCGAATGGTCTCGGACACTTGGATGTGATGACGCAGGGCGGGGTGATTGATTCCAGGTAGCTCCACTACGGCGGCATGGCGAAGTTGGGTCGAGCCGTTGGTGATGGTGCCGTCACTGCCGCCGTCTATGTTGCCTCGAATAATGAGGGTAGGGATTTTGGATGCGATCGCATCTCCAATCCCTCTGCGACTTTTTCCTAAATCTCTGGCAATGCCAATGCCCCAGCCCAAGGGGTCAATTATACGAGCTAGATCAGCGCCACCCACGGGGGAACCCACGAGCACCAATGACTGTACCTGAGGCCACCATTCGGGGTGACGGTGCAGAACCTCTAGCCAGATTAAGCCCCCCATGGAGTGTCCGATGATGTGGATGGGGGTGTGGGGATGTTGGGTGTGAAGTTGGGTTGCGATCGCATCCACTCGATCGACTAAGGGGGCAATTCGCAGCCAAGTGCGCCAGTAGCCCAGATTCGGCGCAATAATCTGACCGTTTGGCGTCGCCAATTGACTCGCCAGATATTCCATGTGGCGGTGATCGTCGGCCCATCCGTGTTGAGCATAGATGATGAGATCGGGGATGTCTTTCAGCATAGTAGAAGATTAGAGTGGCCCTAGTCCATTTTACTCAAGCGTAATCAGGCTGCATGACGCAAGCCGATCATCAGCCTGCTTTATTGGCTGATTTTCTTCAGCAATGCAGAGTGATCTATAGTCACTGGGTAAGCTAAGCCTACTATCTGCAAGCAAAGTATCTTAGAGAGAGTAAGAAAAAATGGCGAAAGAGTTTGTGAACTTACAGTTCGTCAACAATGCTCAAGGACAAACAGAGAAGATACAAGCATTGCAAACTTATGGTGCTCAAGGCTGGCGGGTCTCTAGCGAAACCATAACACCAGGAAAATTCAACGGAACCAACTCGGCAAGTTTCACCCAGCGATTATCGCCTGATAATTTGCCGCCAAAGGGCAGATAGAAATTCTCAAAGGAAAGTTGGCCTGGAGAATTGGTGCGATACATGCCGATTAAAATGCAAGGATTTTGACCATTTTCTGGCTTTTCCCGTGCACTTGGCAACCCCTAATCGACTCGGAATCGTTGACAGAACATTGTTCTAGAGTTTTTCAGCAAGCCCTACGTATAAATGCTGAAGCCTGGGCATTGTGCCCCAAGGAAGTTCAGGATTTTAACGATGGTGTGGCATTGGACGTCCCCCCATAATGATTTCTCATAGGGCGTTATCAATCTTCTCAAAACAC
>JBAUJD010000651.1:0-5502 GCA_049683515.1 Thermosynechococcaceae cyanobacterium
GTGCCATGGTGCACTGGGAGCTAGAGCCTGCCCTTGCTAAGGCTGATTTTGTGATGACGCTGCGCCTGCAGCATGAGCGGATGACCCAGCACCTGATTCCTAGTATTCGAGAATATTATCAGCGCTATGGCATCACTCGCGATCGCATCCGTCTTTGCCAGCCCACGGTTAAAGTATTGCATCCCGGCCCGGTCAATCGGGGGGTCGAGATCAGCTCTGACTTAATGGATGACCCGGTCTTGAGTTTAGTAGGGCAACAGGTCACCAGTGGGGTAGCGGTACGGATGGCGCTGCTGTATTTGATGGGCAGTGGCGGTAATTCGGTCTAAGTTTGCCCCGCTGCTATCGGAATTTGCGATACTGGACTCATGGATAACGTCTGGTGCTCACTCCAGACCCCTTGTTAACGACTCACCTAAGAACGCAATTTATGTACACCATTGAAGTCACCCTGCGCGGTACTCCCCTCGCCTTAGCGGTCCAGCGGAAAGAAGCTGAAGAAGCCCAAGCACTCTATCAAACCATTCTCAAAGCCCTTCAGGCTTCTGCACCACAGTTACTCGAATTGACGTGCGATCGCGAAATTGACAAAAAGATTGGCGTGCTCAGCAGCGAAATTTCTGCCGTTCAAGTGTCTGACAAATCAACAGGAGGCTCTGGAGCGAAGGTTCCAGGCTTTTTTGCTGCCTCAGTTTCATGACCCCAGGCATTACGCTCAAAGATCTTTGTTTTGGCTGGTCTGCCGACAAGCTCGTCCTCGATCACTGCACGTTAACGGTGCCCAAGGGCGAGTTTTGGATGCTGCTGGGCACCAATGGCAGTGGTAAATCCACGCTGCTCCGGCTGCTGGTCAATCTCTTGGCTCCCAAGTCAGGGGTTATAGAATCGGCAGAGCCACTGGGGTTTGTTTTTCAGAACCCAGATCACCAGCTCGTGATGCCCACCGTGGGGGCCGATGTCGCCTTTGGGCTAGTGGAAGAAAAGCTATCATTGCCAGAGGTACGGGAGCGGGTTGAAGAAGCACTAGAGGCCGTCAATCTATGGAATCTGCGTCAGAGGCCCATCTATGCCCTCAGTGGCGGGCAAAAGCAGCGGGTGGCAATTGCAGGTGCGATCGCACGGCATTGCGAGGTTTTGTTATTGGATGAACCCACTGCTTTGCTTGATCCTGACAGTCAGCTAGAGCTAGTACGGCAGGTGCAGAGCATCGTCAAAAGCCGAGGCTTAACAGCGCTGTGGGTAACCCACCGACTTGAGGAATTAGAGTACTGCGACGGCGCTTTCTTGCTAGAGAAGGGCCGCGTCATTGACCAGGGTGACCCCAGGCAGGTGCGAGAAAAGCTCTTGCAGAAGTGGGCTGTTGCATAGATTTAGGCTAATTCTTTGGAGTATATTGTTGATTCTGCTCAGCAGCGGTGAGATCGGCAAGGGTTAAATCACGTCGAATTTCTCGACCACTCGGCCCCACCAAAGTCCGTGGCACTTGGTCGATTTTTACCACCTGCAATGTATTCATGTTGTAGGTGGTGTAGACCGTCGCTTGCGTTTTGAGATCAATATCAACCACCGTCAGCGTTTGAAAAGGGGGCTGCTCAGACCCAATCCAGCGTCGAGGCCCACTGCCCAGCGCCCCTGTTTGCAGCATTTCTAACTCACCCACTCGACCCGGAAAGTAGGCGTGTTGATGTCCGCTGATGTAGGTATGGACCCGATGTTTTTCTAGGAGCGATCGCAACTCCTCAGCCTTATTTAGAATTTCACCAGGGCGATCGCGCCCTTGAGAGACGGCATAAAACGGCAGGTGCCCCATCACAATACGCATTTTTGCTTGCTGGGCAACTGGACTCGCTAAAGCGCGATCGGCCCAGGCTAATTCTTGATCAGAGACTTTTGCGGACGAAGCATCCCAAACGAGGTAAAACATGTCGTTTTGCTTGAAGCTGTAGTAAAAAGGGAACTTGGCTCGCTCTACAAACTGTAGCCCCACATCTTCTTTGTTCCAATATTGATTAGAAATATCGCGATCGAGGGCAAACACAAATTTACCATCGGGGCCACGATAGCTAGAGGCATCATGATTGCCCAAGGTCAAAGCAAAGGGAAGCCCTGTCGCCCGAATCGGTTCTAATATCTTTTGGTCAAACGCAGTCCACATCGCTTGGATCTGCGGCCCGGAGAGTTTTCGGCTTTGACCTGCCACCATATCTCCCGCACAGAGTATGAGATCAGGTTGCCAGTCTGGCAGCATTTTCACGGCAGCTTCGACTTCGGGTAAATAGGTGGTAGACCCATAGGCGCTATTCATATCGCTAATCACAACAAGGCGCACATCGCCTCGTTGAGGCGCGTACAAGCCTATCGGTGCAGGGTTCGTGGCGTTCTTGACTGGAGGCAGAGCCTGGTTAGATCTTGGCTCGCCGCTTAAAGAACCGACAGGCTGACCGCTGACAAACCTGGCCGCAACGCTCGTGCCTAGGCCGAGAATCGCACCCCCTCCGATTAAAAATTGCCGACGATTAAAGCTCATCGCTTGCCTTCTCCCTCTGTGAGCCTAAGTGCATTACCAGATGTTGACTCCATCATCTTAGCCTCGGACAACAGGAGCACTGTTCAGATCTGATTAAAATAGATTCAAGGTAGAGAGATTTATAATGTGAACACTGTGTTCGTTGTTTTACACACTCGTGAATTGAGTAGCAGTGTAGACGATCAGAAAATGATTGGAGCTTACTCTTCTAGAGAAAAAGGTGAGTCAGCTATTGCACGTTTGCTTAAACAACCTGGGTTTCGCGACTTCCCAGATAGTTTCTCCATTGATGAGTACCCAATCGATCAAGATCATTGGCAGGAAGGATTTATCGAATCTTTTCCTGAATCATCGATGAGTGATGCAGCTCCGTCCTAGATTTCTCTGAGCGCTGCTCAGCAAGACTAAGAATGACTGAAAAAGAAAGCCAAACATTAATACCAGAGCATCTGCCATTTCTGAAAGCGATCTGTTGGCAAACCGATAATGTACATCGGTTGACGCCTGAAGAAATGTTGAGCCGCTACGAGCGTGGTTGGCGATATCGAACCCTCTTCAATAACTTAGAGGGTGAAGAGCTGGCGTTCTTGAAAACCCTCGCTCAGCAGTATCAATCATGGCTGCAGCCTGATTTATGACTACTCCATCCTGTATCAATGGTTTTCTAAATCGCTCTCAATAAAACTGTTTTTCTCAAATTCTTGGAAGATCTTAACCAAAAACTAGAACATCTAAAAAACACGCTGCGGGCTGGTCAGCGATCGCTAGCCGATTGGCAGAGCGGTCCCCTAGCCGTGTCTGCTGTCCCTGGTTCCGGGAAGTCTTATGGCATGGCGGTGGCGGCGGCAGTGACTCTTGCTGAGCATTCTTTAGGGCGCGATCGCCAACTTATCCTTGTCACTTTCACTCGCTCTGCTGCCGCTAACCTCAAGCACCAAATTCGCCAACACTTGCGCGATCTCGGTCAGCCCCAGGGTGGCTTCATCGTTCAAACCCTCCACGGCCTAGCCCTTAATATCGCCAGCCGTCACCCCCAGCTATCAGGGCTGCGTGTAGACCAAATTACGCTGGTTTCCCCTAACCGTCGTCACGATCTCATTCGCCGCTGTGTGGATCAGTGGGTGATCGATCACCGACCGCTCTACCAGCTCTTAATGGAGCAAGGTTCCTTTGATGGCGAAGAAACCGAGCGCCTGCGCCGCCAGTCCGTGCTGCGCACCGATGTGCTGCCTGCCCTCGCCGAAATTGCCGTGCGCGAAGCCAAAAGTTCGGGCCTGCAGCCCCAAGATCTGTATCTTGCAGCCCAATCGGTTCGAGATGATTTGCCGGTGCTGTCCATCGCCGCCGGTCTGTACGAACGCTATCAAGATTTACTGCAGGCCCAACAGCGCATCGATTATGACGATATGATTCTGGCGGCGTTGCGCGTCCTCGAAGATGATCAGGCACGGGGCTTCTGGCAACATCAGGTCTTCGCGGTCTTTGAAGACGAAGCCCAAGACTCTACGCCACTGCAAACTAAGCTGCTAGAGATTCTTGCAGAGGCACCCGGTGGCCCTAATCTTGTGCGCGTTGGCGATCCGAATCAGGCCATTAACTCTACCTTTACCCCTGCCGACCCGATCTTCTTTAGGCAATTCTGCTGCGACAACCCGCAACAGACGATGGATCAGGCCGGTCGCAGTGCGCCCATCATTATGGAAGCTGCTAACCAAATGCTTCAGTGGGTAAACGAATCGGGGCTGGCGGGAGCTGAAATTCCCTTTCAAGAACAGGCCATTCGCCGCGTCCCTGCTGATGATCCACAAGCCAATGCTAACCCTGAACCGGAGGGGCTAGGCTTAGAAATTTTGCGCCCTGATAATGTTTATCAAACGGTGGATCTCATCGGTCAGCGGGTCACTGAGTTATTGAGACAAAATCCGGATCGGAATGCAGCGGTGCTGGTGCGCGAGAATAAGCAGGGGCGCTTTATTGCTGAGGTGTTGAGCGATCCGAAACGCTATGGGCTGTCCTGTGATCTAACCGCCCATGAGATTGAGGTGTTTGATGTGGGGACGCGCGATCGCAAATCCCATATCCCCGCTGAAATGCTGACGCTGCTGAAGTTTC
This sequence comes from Thermosynechococcaceae cyanobacterium, assembly GCA_049683515.1. Lineage (GTDB taxonomy): Bacteria > Cyanobacteriota > Cyanobacteriia > Thermosynechococcales > Thermosynechococcaceae > RCC1774. The sequence continues at coordinate 4,640 of JBAUJD010000651.1, forward strand.
TCGCCCGACCCCATTCACCGGCTTACCTAAAGGCGATGTTGACGCTCCTCATCGATCGCCAGCTTATCCCGGCTCAAGAAATCAACCGCCTTGCCAGCCAGCCTGAAAAGTTTCTCTATCCCGGTCCTCTCGAACCTGCCCAAGCTGCCCCTGTGCGACAGGCTCGTGCTCTGTGCTGCAAGCTGCTTCGCACCCGCTGGGAACTGCCCCACTACCAGCTCATCTCCTTTGCGGCCCTAGCCTTGAACTACGACCCATCAGAATTAGCCACGGCTGATAAGCTCTCCAGTCGCTTGTTTTCGCTCACCGAAGGCGCAGCCACAATGGCAACAACCCTGCCGGCCCTTCAAGAGCTAGTCAGTACCGAACGATTTGAGCCGGTTGAGATTGAAGCACCCGCTGAAGCGGGCAAGACGAGAGAAGAAAGCAACCCCTATCTCAAAAAGAAGCAGCTCACCATCATCACCATGCATAAAGCCAAGGGACTCGATTGGGACTATGTGTTTCTCCCTTTTCTCCATGAGCGAGTCATACCCGGAGAGCTGTGGGTGCCTGAAACCACCAAGTTCTTGGGGGGCTTTACCCTCGCAGAAGTGGCCCGTGCCCAGATTCGGGCTAAGGTCCACCAGCGGCCTATTCCTGATGTCGGTCAGGCTTGGCAGCAGGCCAGCGACCTCAAAATTGCCGAAGAGTTTCGATTGCTCTACGTTGCCATGACCCGTGCCAAACGACTGCTGTGGATGTCAGCAGCCCAGAAAGCCCCCTACATTTGGCATACCTTTGACTGGCAGCGTCAGGATTCTCTACAAACCGCGCCGCCCTGTCCCGTACTCAAAGCGTTACCGTCGGGAATGTCTCATCAC
>JBAUJD010000652.1:0-4557 GCA_049683515.1 Thermosynechococcaceae cyanobacterium
GCCAAAGGCCACCTACGTCTTTGAGTTAAATCAAGATGTGTTATTGGCAGAACCTCAGATCGATGCTGCATCCTTTACTCCTTACTCTACTTATCCTGCAGTTGATCGGGATTTAGCCTTTTTTATCGCCACCGATATCCCTGTTCAGACCATCGAAAAAATCATCTGGAAAGCAGCCAAGAGTGGTCAGCTTCTAGATTCAGTAGAGCTGTTTGATGAGTATAAAGGCGAGTCTGTTCCTGAAGGGCAACGGAGTTTAGCGTTTCGATTGATTTATAGGGCTAGCGATCGCACCTTAACCGAAGAAGATGTGACCCCGATTCATGAGCAGGTGCGTCAGGCGCTCTCTGACAAACTCAATGCCAGTCTCAGAAGCTAAGGAATTCAGACAGATATGTCTCACCATTTATTTGCAAAACACTATCTCAAAACCCTGCTGACAACGGTAGGGACTGTCACTTGCGATCGCACCATTCCCGGTCGAACCCTTGACATCAGTCTTTGGTTTGACCCCGATACTGCGGGCCAAGCGAAGCGCAAATGCTCAGGAGATCAGGACGCCACGAATAACCCTGCCACAGTGCAAAGCGATCAAGAACCCTCTTCTATGACCGGCACCAGTGGCAACCTCGTTGCGAAGCAGCACCTTGAAAACCTGCTCGAACCCTTTGGCACCGTTACGACCCATCGCAAAGTTACCAGCGAAACCTGCGAAGTTGATGTTTGGTTTGTCCCTAACCCAGAGGCATCGACCGATCATCTGGGTATTCTAGGTCAGATGACAAAACAGCCCTGTATGATCGAACCTTTTCACAATGCAGTCGGTCCCGATGAGGTAAGGAGCTGCTTGGGTAAACTCTTCAATCTCATGGCTGACTTAGAGCAACAAGCTGACCCTCAGCCCATAGCCGAAGAACCCTGGCTTTGGATTTTGAGTCCCACACTATCTGAAGACATGCTTTCAGACTTCGGAGCGGAGCCTGAAAGAGGGTGGCTCAATGGCTTCTATTTCCTTCCTCCCGCGTTCCAGACAGTTTTGGTGGCACTCCACCAACTTCCTGTCACCGAAAGTACGCTATGGCTGAGACTTATGGGACAGGGTGGTTTTCAGCGACGGGCCATTGCCGAACTGCTGGCGCTTCCCAAGGATCATCCCCTGCAGCAGCGCACCATTGAGCATCTAGCCGTTTTGCAAACTAACCTACAGGCAAGAGAGAATATCAACGAAGAAGAGAGCATACTTGCGACGAACTTAATACCTGTTTATGAGCACTGGCGACAGGAAACATTACAGGAAGAACGGCAAGAGGAAGAGCGATCTCACCCCTCCCCTTGAGCAGAAACTTTTTTGAGCAATCACGGCTTCACCACCATGACTGAACAGTGAGCATCGTTGACCACCTGGCTGCTCACAGAGCCTTTTAGAATACGGTTCACGCCGGTTAGCCCTCGGTTACCGATCACAATCAGGTCGGCCTTATGGATATTAGCAAGGCGTACAATCTCTTCAGCAGGGTCACCCGTAACAATTTCTAACTCTGTTTGGCAGGGCAATTGCGCTTGGTAGGACTGTAGCCGTTGTTCCACATGACGGTAGAGACCTAGCTTCGGGTCAATGGACGGCTGATCGGCAGGTCGTTCGGAGTCGAATTCTGCAGGGCCAAGCACACGGACCAAAATAACTCGATGAGCAGGCTGCAGCTCCAGTTGCTGCATTGCCTTCATCACCTGCTCTGATAGTTCTGATTCGTCTAACGCCGCCAAAATAGTTTGAAACACGAGCTACTTTCTCCCACAAAGATCATTGAGCCTAACTGAATCCCAATCACCTGAGTCTATCGGGAAAGGCCATCAATTACTGTCCATCGTGTCAGGATTAAGGGGATTTTGAGTTCTGAGCCGCACTGACTCGCCGTGGGAGGGTAGCCCCTCGGCTTGGGTGAGCTGATCGATGGCATCAGCCACGCTATGAAGTGCCTGAGATGAATACTGAATGATGCTCGAATGCTTCATGAAGGTTTCAACGCCCAAGGCCGAGGCGTAGCGGGCCGTTCCAGAAGTAGGAAGCGTGTGATTGGGACCGGCAAGGTAGTCACCCACTGCCTCTGGGGTGTGACGACCCAAAAATATTGCGCCAGCATGGCGAATCGACTCTAACAAATCCCAGGGTTCAACGACCTCTAGCTCTAGGTGCTCAGGTGCAAACTGATTAGATAACTCAACCGCCTGGGCCAGATCCTCTACCACAATGGCAATGCCGTAATGGGCTATTGCCTTCTCGGTCAACGTCCGTCTAGTGTGATGCTCTAGCTGCTCTTTAACGGCCAATACAACCTTATTGGCTAACGCTGCATCCGTTGTAATTAGAATCGCCGCCGCCATCGGGTCATGCTCAGCTTGAGCGAGTAGATCTGCGGCCACATGATTCGGATCCGCTGTGTGGTCAGCAATAATCAGCACCTCCGACGGGCCCGCCAGGGAGTCAATGCCGACGATCCCGTAGACGAGCTTCTTGGCTAGGGTGACGTAGATGTTCCCTGGCCCAGTAATCACGTCGACCTTGGGAATGGTTTCCGTGCCGTAGGCTAGGGCTGCTATTGCCTGAGCGCCGCCCACTCGATAAATCTCTTGGACACCCGCTTCTTGAGCGGCCACGAGCACCGCTGCATTCATTTGCTTATCTGGTCCCGGCGGTGTCATGATCACGCACCGCTCAACGCCAGCGACTTGGGCCGGTACCGCATTCATCAAGACGGTACTGGGATAAGCAGCCCGACCACCAGGGACGTATAAACCCGCTCGATCAACCGGGGTATAGCGTTTGCCCAGCACGACATCCTGCTCACCAAATTGCACCCAACTTTTAGGTTTGCGCTGCTGATGAAAGGCTTCAATCTGGCGATGGGCCAGTTGAATGGCATCCAATAGCCCCTTAGAAATTTGCTGATAGGCGGCATCCAGCTCAGCACCACTGACGCGCAGTTCGTCTACGGTGAGCGTTTGCTGGTCAAACTCAGCCGTGTATCGGAGCAGAGCGCGGTCCCCTTGGCGCTTGACGGTTTGTAAGACCTCACGCACCGTGGCTTCTTTATGGACGACTTGATCCGTATGGGTACGATCGCAAATTCGCTGAAGTTCTTCTTTGGCCTCAGCCTGCTGAGTAATGATTCGCAGCATGGATGTTTAAGAATGCCGATGAACGTATCTTCCTAAGCTTAGCGCGGATTTTAAGATGGAGGGCAAGAGATGGCAACAGGTGCTACTATATTTATTTGCGTGCTTTCGCATTTGAACACCCATCTTCCGGAACGTCACTGTGGCCAATATTAAGTCTGCATCGAAGCGTATCAAAATTGCCGAACGCAATCGCTTTCAGAATAAGTCGTATAAATCTGCAATCAAAACATTGTCAAAGCGTTTTCTAGAGGCAATCGAGGTCTATAGCACCAGTCCCAGCGACGATCAGATGACGGTCGTACAGACAAAGATGTCTGCTGCCTTTAGCAAAATTGATAAGGCCGTCAAGCGGGGTACCCTTCACCGCAACACTGGGGCACGAAAGAAAGCCCGACTTGCTCGGGTATTGGCTCAGCACACCGCTGCTGCATCGTAGAAATTCCGCGCTAACAGCCTCCGCCTTGTTTGCGATCTTGAATGCAACTGATTGACACCCACGTCCACATAAATTTTGATACTTTTGCCCCCGATCTCGACGGGATTGCTCAGCGCTGGCGAGATGCTGGAGTTGTTCGGTTAGTTCACTCCTGTGTCGAGCCCTCTGAATTCCCAGACATTCAACGTTTAGTGCAGCGTTTTCCTGAGCTTCATTGTGCAGTGGGTCTACACCCATTAGACATGGACAAATGGACATCAAGGACTGCGGAGCAAATTCGCGATTGTGCGCAATCGGGGGAGCGGGTTGTCGCCATTGGTGAAACAGGTCTTGATTTGTTTAAGGCCAGCGATCGCCATCAGCAAGAACAGAGCTTAATCGCCCATCTTCAGATCGCCCAGGATTTAGGTCTGCCAGTGATACTCCACTGTCGAGATGCGGCTGGGCCGATGGCTGAACTGCTGCGTCAGTTTTGGGCTGAGCAGGGAACTGTTCAGGGGGTAATGCACTGCTGGGGGGGGACTCCAGAAGAAACTCAACTGTTTCTAGATTTGGGCTTTTACATCAGCTTCAGTGGGATTGTGACCTTCAAGAACGCTAAACAGGTGCATGCCTCTGCTCAAATGGTGCCCTGCGATCGCATCTTAATCGAAACGGACTGCCCGTTTTTAACCCCAGAACCAAAGCGTAAGCAGCGCCGTAATGAACCCGCACACGTTTATCATGTGGCCGAAAAAGTGGCTCAACTGAGAGAGATACCCCTCGAAGATCTGGCCGCTCAAACCACCGCTAACGCCTGCCACCTGTTCCAGCTTTCCGTTCCGGCTCCGGCCCTTGCTTTTTAGCCGCTAGAGCACTCAATCGAGATATCTCGATTGAGGTCTTTGCTGCTTGACGATCCCTATCAAATGCCCCAAACCATAAACTGATTTAGCTTTTCATTG
>JBAUJD010000653.1:0-4882 GCA_049683515.1 Thermosynechococcaceae cyanobacterium
AATTGACCGGACTGGACTTTAACACCACCTTTGTCCCGTGGTTGGACAGCAAGTTCGCCGGAGCAATTGTACCCGCTAAAGACGATAGCACCACAGAAATCGGTTTAGTCATGCTGGCCCAAACGAGCGATCGCCCTGCAGCGCTCCAGACCTTCAAGCTGCTGGATGACTCGGTTCGAGAAAAGCGTGACTTCCAGATATCTGAATCTAAGACCAAAGATGCCTCTGTTATTACCTGGAGAATTCCCCCCGGCCTGCCTGTAATTAGCCACGGTTGGCTGGGGGATAAGATCTCGTTTGTGACATTAGGTGCGCCCATTCTAGTCTCTCAAAGGCTTGTGGATGCCAAATCTAGCCTGCAGGACGCCGAAGCGTTTAAGGCTGCCACAAAATCTGATCTCAGTGCCCATGATGGTCAGTTCTATATCAACATGCCTCGTATGCTCCAGGTTATGGACACGAATCCGCTCTTCCCTAAGCTGGCTCCCGAGATACAGCAGTACGCCCAGGGTATTGAAACGTTGGGCGTCACCTCGGCCATCAGCAGCCCTTGGAGCAATCGTTACGATATCCGAGTGAAATTGAAGAAGGCCGAGTAGACGAACAAAAACTTAAAATACCAATTGTGATGTTCTAAGGACGATAAGCGTTGTGTCAATTCCAGTCATTGTCAATGGGGCTGCAGGCAAGATGGGCCGCGAAGTCATTAAAGCCGTTTCGGAAGCGGACGATATGACGCTGTACGGAGCGCTAGATCGTAACCCTGATGTCTTTGGCCTTGATGCGGGTGAGCTTTTCGGTGGCGAGGCGCTAGGCGTTTTGATCAGCAATGAAATGGAGCCATTACTGGCCGCAGCGTCTCAAGAGAAAGAACTGGGAGTGATGGTAGATTTTACTCACCCCAGTTCGGTGTATAGCAACGTCAGGGCAGCGATCGCCTACGGCATTCGTCCGGTGGTGGGCACCACGGGCCTGAGTCCTGAACAGCTCAATGACTTGGCTGAGTTTGCTGATAAAGCTAGTACAGGCTGCTTAGTGATTCCGAACTTTTCCATTGGCATGGTACTGCTGCAACAGGCGGCGGTGCAGGCGTCTCAGTATTTTGAGCATGTTGAAATTATTGAGCTACACCACAATCAAAAGGCAGACGCTCCGAGTGGTACAGCGATTAAAACCGCAGAACTTTTGGCTGAACTGGGCAAGACCTACAATCCACCTTTAGTAGAAGAAAAAGAGCACCTGCAGGGGGCTAGAGGAAGCTTAGCCGGTGAGAACATTCGGATTCACAGCATTCGGCTGCCGGGATTAATTGCTCACCAGGAAGTGATGTTTGGGGCTGAGGGTCAAGTTTATACGTTGCGGCATGATACGAGCGATCGCAAATGTTATATGCCCGGTGTCTTGCTTTCGATTAGAAAAGTGCTCCAGCTCGAAACCCTAATCTATGGTCTAGAAAAGATCCTCTAGAGCAGAGCCGCTTGAACGAATTGGACATTGGAGGCTGGAGATTGGGAAGCATCACAGATCATGTCATCCTAAACGTAGCCCTTCACCCAAGACAACTATGGCGATTGTTGCCCCCTACGGATCCTGGAAATCACCGATCACCTCGGAACTCATCGTTTCGGGGAGTATTGGTCTGGGCGATTTAGCCATTGATGGCGATACCTTCTACTGGACTGAGCTGCGTCCCACCGAAAAAGGGCGCTCGGTCCTCGTCAAGCAAACAGCAGCAGGCCAGAGTGATGTGACGCCGACTCCGTGGAATGTGCGCTCCCGCGTTCATGAGTATGGAGGCGGAGCCTATACCGTTCAGGACGGCACAGCCTATTTTGTCAATAACAGCGATCAGCGGATCTATCAACAGGTCGGTGAACAAGCACCGGAGCCGCTGACAGCCGAGAGTGAGTGCGATCGCTACGCCGATATCGTCGTAGATATCCAACGGAACCACCTCATCTGCATCCGTGAAACGCATCAAGACAAAGTCATTAATACTCTGGTCAGTATTGATCTAAAGGCAGAAGCTCCTATTCAGACGTTAGCGGAAGGCCATGACTTTTATGCGTCGCCTTGTCTTAGCCCTGACGGCACCCAACTGGCATGGCTCACCTGGGACAACCCTAATCTCCCCTGGGATGGCACTGACCTATGGCTTGCCACGGTAACGACTTCAGGGACGCTGACAGACCCCCAGCACGTTGCCGGTGGCCCCGATGAATCCATCTTTCAGCCCCAGTGGTCTCCCGATGGACAACTTTACTTTGTTAGCGATCTCACTGGCTGGTGGAATCTCTATGGCTGGCAGAACGAAGCAGGCCCCCCCCTTTGTCCTCTGTCAGCAGAATTTGGCCTGCCCCAGTGGGTGTTTGGCATGTCTACCTACGGATTTATCTCTGCTACAGAAATTCTCTGTACCTACAATCAGCAAGGGCAATGGCGCTTAGGACGCCTAGAGATTAGTAGCGGGCAGCTTGTCGAGATTGAGACCCCCTACACCGATATCTCTGGCCTCAAGGTGGGGAATGCCTTTGCCGCCTTTAAGGGGAGTTCTCCCACCCGCACCACAGAGATTGTGCAGTTCCATTTGCAGACGCAGCAGCAATCGGTCGTCTGCAGCGCCAGCTCTGTAGAGGTTGATCCCGGCTACCTCTCTGTGCCCGAACTGGTGGAGTTCCCCACCGAAAATAATCTGACGGCCTATGGGTTTTACTACCCACCCACGAATCAGGACTACCAGAGACCAAAAACCGAGAAGCCGCCTTTGCTGGTCAAAAGCCACGGGGGGCCAACTGCTGCAACCTCTAGCAGCCTGAGCCTCAAAATTCAGTACTGGACCAGTCGAGGTTTTGCGGTACTAGACGTGAACTATGGGGGCAGCACTGGCTATGGCCGCGCCTATCAGCATCGCCTGCGCGATCAGTGGGGGATTGTTGATGTTGATGACTGCACCAATGGGGCCAAGTATTTAGCTGGGCAAGGGCTGGTAGATCAAGATCGCATGACCATCACCGGCAGCAGTGCAGGCGGCTATACAACGCTTGCAGCGCTCACCTTCAGAGATGTTTTCAAGGCAGGGGCAAGCTACTACGGCATCGGTGACCTAGTGGCACTGGCAAAGGACACCCATAAGTTTGAGGCTCGTTACTTAGATCGGCTGATTGGCCCCTATCCTGAGCGAAAGGATCTGTATGAAGCGCGATCGCCCATCAACCACGTTGAGCAGCTCTCTTGCCCCGTCATTTTTTTGCAGGGGCTTGAAGATAAGGTCGTGCCCCCCAATCAGGCCGAAGCGATGGTGAAGGCGCTCTCAGCGAAAGGGATTCCGGTGGCCTATGTGACCTTCCCTGAAGAGCAGCATGGGTTCCGTCAAGCGCCTAATATCAAGCGAGCCTTGGATAGTGAGCTGTATTTTTATGGGCAGGTATTTGGATTTGCGATCGCAGATGCAGTGGATGCCATAGACATCATCAATCTAAGCCCAGTCTCTGATTGAGCCACCTGCCCCTAGGACATTGCGAAACTCACAATTGACAGAAGCTCTACCCACTGACGATAATGGTTGTTTGTCAATAACGTCGCATTCAAATAAGCTTTTGGCTAACGTAGTTGTAATTGGTGCCCAGTGGGGCGATGAAGGCAAAGGGAAGATTACAGATCTCCTCAGTCGCTCCGCAGACATAGTGGTTCGCTATCAGGGCGGAGTTAACGCGGGTCACACCGTCGTCGTAGACGACCAAACCTTTAAGCTCCACTTGATTCCCTCAGGGATCTTGTCATCGAAGACTGAGTGCATCATCGGCTCAGGGACGGTGATTGACCCGAAGGTCTTGATTGAAGAGCTGGACACACTTAAAGATCTGGGCATCTCCACAGACAATTTGTTCATCTCGGAAGGGGCACATGTCACAATGCCCTACCATCGGATGATCGATGGGGCCGCTGAACTCAAAAGGGGCGATCTTAAAATTGGCACCACAGGCCGAGGGATCGGCCCCACCTATGCTGATAAATCAGAGCGCAACGGCATTCGTATTCTGGATTTAATGGACTCAGATGGGTTCAAGCAGCAGCTCTATAAGGCCATTGAAAACAAGAATATTATTATTGAAAAGCTCTATGACTTACCGCCCCTTGATCCGGCGCAGGTGCTTGAAGAATACCGCGCCTATGCCGACCGTCTGCGGCCCCATGTGGTGGATTGCTCTCTAAAAATTTATGATGCCATTCAAAGAAAACGCAATATTCTTTTTGAAGGGGCACAGGGCACGCTCTTAGATCTCGATCACGGTACCTATCCCTATGTGACCTCCTCCAACCCAGTGGCAGGGGGAGCCTGTGTCGGGGCCGGTGTGGGTCCGACGATGATTGATCGGGTGATTGGGGTGGCGAAAGCCTATACCACTCGTGTCGGCGAAGGGCCATTCCCCACAGAGCTAAAGGATGGGGTTGGCGAGATTTTGGGCGATCGCGGGGCTGAGTTTGGCACCACTACGGGTCGGCAGCGACGATGCGGCTGGCTCGATGCAGTAATTGGTCGTTATGCGGTTCGCATTAACGGTCTAGATTGTCTGGCAGTCACCAAGCTAGATGTGCTCGATGAACTCGACGAAATCAAAGTCTGTGTCGCCTACGAAATTGACGGTGAACCCTGCCATGACTTCCCTACCAATGCCCGCAAGTTTGCCCGGTGTCGCCCCATTTATAAGACCGTTCCCGGTTGGAAGCAGTCCACCGAACAGTGCCGTAACTTAGAAGATCTTCCGGCTCAGGCGCTAGATTATCTGAAGCTAGTGGCCGAGTTAATGGAGGTACCCATTGCGATTGTCTCGCTGGGAGCCGATCGCGATCAGACCATTATTGTTGAAGACCCCATTCATGG
>JBAUJD010000654.1:0-10489 GCA_049683515.1 Thermosynechococcaceae cyanobacterium
AAAGAGACACCAGAACCTGATTTGAGAACAGAAAGCCTTCGGGATCAGTCAGCCGTAGAGTGCCGGTGTTGTGATCGACTAAACCCCAGTCAGGATAAGACTCTAGACACTGAATGATTTGCGTCACGGCCTCTATTCCAAACTGCTGTTGTAGATCTGAAATTCTCAGTCCCTCTGCCAGTCGTAGCCCTAGCATTAACGTTTCTAAGAGCCGGTCCTGTTGCGTATCAATGGGGCAGTCAATGTGTCCTTGGGCGGCTATTAAATCTTCAACCCAAGCCAGGTAGGTCTCACGGGTGCGGGGACGGTTGAAGCGCTGCAGATTGACGTAGCTGGTGGCCCCCATCCCGAAACCGTAGTAGGCTTCATTGCGCCAGTACACTTGGTTATGGCGGCACTCAAATCCAGGGCGGGCATAGTTAGAGACTTCGTAATGGCGATAGCCTGCGGCAGAGAGGCGCTGGGTGGCAAGCCGATACATCTGGGCAGCGGTCTCATCGGTGGGCAAAGGCTGGTGACCGGGCTGATAGCGTTTACCGAAGGCGGTGGTGGGTTCTAGTACCAGATCATAGGTAGAGAGGTGAGTGGGATGGATTGCGATCGCACAATCCAGCGACATCTCCCACTGCGCTAAGGTCTGCTGCGGCAGCCCTGAAATCAGGTCAAGGCTAAAGTTAGCTAAGCCCACCTGAGCAATCATCTCAATCGACTCATAGATTTGGGCGACGGAGTGCGATCGCCCACAAACCTGCAGCAAATTATCTTGAAAAGCCTGAGTACCCAAACTGATTCGATTAATCCCCGCACCACAAAAACCCTGGAGCTGGGCCAGCGAAAAGGTGCCTGGATCCATCTCCATAGAAATTTCTGGATGGGCAGCAAAACCAAAGCAATTCTGAAGCGTTGATAGAATTACCTCCAACTGCTTGACGCTCAATAGAGAAGGGGTGCCACCTCCAAAAAAGATGGTTTGTAGTGGTTTCCCTTCCCTAGGAGTCACCTCAATCTCTTTGCATAGGGCGTTTACATAGGTCTCCATCACCTCAGAGGTTTCTCCACGCTGGCGATCGCCCACCACCGAAATCGGGAAGTCGCAGTAGAAACAGCGCCGACGACAGAACGGAATATGAATATAAGCAGAAGTTGGCATTAAATAAAGGCCACGAGCGGCTTCGTTTTATAATGGTAAGTTAGGGTGGCTCTACTCGTGTGAGCGCTATCGGTTCTTCTGAAACGTTAGACCCAATCCAGAAGACACCATTCTTAGCAAGCAGGTGACATGCTAGACACTACTATTTTTTTGACGTTCATCCTCGTGGGGGCCGCGATTGGGTTCAACGGTGTCGAGCTGCTGCCGCCTGATCTGTTGAGCCAAGTCGCCAACGTGACGGGCCTGCGTTGGGTGAGTGCCGGTTTTGGCGGATTGTTTGGCCTTGTCTTTGGCCTTGCGACTCAGATCAGCTATCGCCGGATTGTACGGCGGATTCAGCATCAACCGGCAGAAGTGCTGCTGAGCAGAGCAGTGGGCTTGGTCCTGGGGCTGTTGGTGGCAAATCTAATGCTGGCTCCGACCTACTTAATTCCCATTCCTCCACAGCTATCGTTTATTAAGCCGATGGTGGCGGTATCAGGAAGCCTTATTTTTGCTTTTTCGGGCGTCAGCTTGGCAGATACCCACGGCTTGACGCTGCTACGGGTGATTAACCCCAATTACATGGAGAGCACGCTCTTAGCAGAGGGGACGCTCAAGGCGGCGCTTGCTAAGGTACTAGACACAAGCTGCATCATTGATGGCCGCATTGAAGGTCTGCTTGATACAGGATTTATTGAAGGCCAGCTTTTAGTGCCTAAATTTGTCTTAGAAGAGCTACAAACCCTTGCTGATGGTGCCAATAGTCAAAAGCGTACGCGAGGGCGGCGGGGGCTTGAAATTCTCAATCGTTTGCAAGAAGGGCATCCTCGACGGCTGGTGGTTCATCCGGCTGACTATGAAGATATCGCCACTGTTGACGCGAAGTTGGTGGCGCTGGCCCAAGAGATTAATGGCATGTTGGTCACCAATGACTACAACCTCAACAAGGTTGCTAGCCTACAGAACATCCAGGTTCTCAACGTCAATGATTTGGCCCAGTCGCTGCGGCCCCGCTATCTGCCAGGAGATAGCCTTGATCTGAAAATTTTGAAGGAAGGGAAAGAGCCAGACCAGGGTGTTGGGTACCTAGAAGATGGAACTATGGTGGTGGTGGAGGAAGCGAAGGACTTCATTGGTACGTCACTTCCCGTTATCGTCACCAGTGCTCTACAAACCTCGGCGGGTCGTATGGTTTTTGCGCGAACCAAGGCATCGGCTCCAGTATAGACATTGCCCCCCTCCATACTCACGAATGTCTTTCACTCCAAGTTTTTGGCATTGAGATTTTCTATGAAACCTGGTCTCCGCAGTGGAAAGCTTACAAAATGGAAGGATGATCGTGGCTTTGGTTTCATTCAGCCTAAAGTGATTGCATACATCTCTATCGCCCAAACCGAAGCTTCTCTAGCCGTTGCTTGGCTTCTGGGTCTAGCCCATGTGCCAACAGTCTTCCGGGCTGCTGCTTGGCACTGCGCTGACTTTCTTGAATCGATCGCATCGTCCCCATCAAATCCGTTACAAGCTGCTGCGCTGACATCCATTCTGCGCCGTAGCCCATCACCGTTAACTTCTGGGCGCTGTCTGAGGTTGCCACTCGAACCCGCCCGGTTCTTTGCCGAGCTTGGGCGCAGTACAGTTCAATGTGGGTATCTGCCGTTTGACCGCTTTCGGTGTAGAAAATATGGAGCAAATCCGTCACTATTTCAGTACTGCCTTGGCCCTGCTGAAACTGGGCATCAAAAATGAGGTGAGTTTGGTACCCTCGAAAGGCGCTGTAGTTACTCAATGCTTCAGAAAGTTTGTCTCTAGCCGCTTCAAGGTTGTGGCGATCGCGCACCTTTTGCAGCTTCGGCCAAGCACCAATGATGTTGTACCCGTCTACAAGGAGTGTCGTAAGTGCCGGGGAGCTGACCATCGCAAAAGAGACGACTGTTACATTATTTAATAATGACTTTATTTTGTATTTAGAGCAAGAACTGAGTGCCGTCTGACCCCTCTGACCCCATCGATATTGTTATTTTAACCAACGGTCCAGGGGAACTGATCACCTGGGTCCGGCCTGTAGTCAAGGCTTTGCGCGTCCAGCTCGGTCCTACGGCACGGCTATCGGTGGTGCTGTCGCCCTGTGTTCATGCCAGTGGCGGTGAAAGTGCGATCGCAGCAACCTTTCCTGAAGTGAGTCGCGTCCAAGGCCCAGAGCATTTTTGGCCTTTTTTACTTTGGGGTAAAACTGCCCAAGATTGGGACTGGCACCCAAATGGAGTTGTTTTATTCCTCGGAGGCGATCAGTTCTTCTCGGTGCTGGTGGGCAAGCGATTGGGCTACCGCATCGTCACCTATGCTGAATGGTCAGCCCGGTGGCTGGGTTGGATTGATCGGTGTGGGGTGGTCAGCGAACAGGTGCCGGTTCCGGCAAAGTATCAACAGAAATGTAGTGTTATTGGCGATCTGATTGCTGAGGCCCAAAGTCATGGAACGGACTCAGACAAGATTCACGCCGCTTTAGGAACCTTGTCAGAGACTCGCCTTATTGGGCTATTGCCTGGATCTAAGCCCGCTAAGCTAATGTTGGGGGTGCCTTTTTGTGTTGCGATCGCAGAACATCTGCAGCAGTATCAACCCGAAACACAATTTGTGATTCCCGTCGCTCCTACCCTGAGTCTTGAGACCCTGGCAACCTATGCTGATCCCGAACAGAACCCTGTCATCAATGAAATTGAGGGGCAAGCTGCTCAGCTCATCAAGCCGGATGTGGGCCTCCCCTATTTACTCAGCACAGGAGGCACCCGTATTCAACTATGGACTTTAACACCGGCCTACGATTTGCTCTCTCTCTGTCAGCTTTGTATCACGACCGTAGGAGCCAATACCGCAGAGTTGGCCTCATTAGCCGTACCGATGGTTGTACTCCTCCCCACCCAAAAGTTAGACGTGATGAAAGCTTGGGATGGCCTGCCTGGTCTGCTAGCAAATCTCCCGGGTGTTGGCAGCGCCTTCGCTAAGCTCATCAATGGCTGGATTTTGAAAAAAGGCTTAGGGCTGCGGGCATGGCCGAATATTTGGGCCAATCGAGAAATCGTGCCGGAGCTGGTGGGTCACCTGCAGCCTCAGACGGTGGCAACACAAATTGCGGAGCTTTTAAACGCCCCATCTGCGTTAACCCAGATGCAGGACGATCTCAAGCAGGTGCGAGGTCAGCCCGGAGCCGCCGCCAATCTCGCTACTTTGGTAACTAAAGCATTAGAGGATGTATGAGAAGTACCCAATTTGCTGCATTGGCCCCCTAAATCCCCCACTTGTGGGGGACTTTGAACCTTTCTGCCATCCATCACACACCTAATACCAGCGCTAGAATGCCCACGAGCATCAGTAGCAAATACCCTCCTAAGATCACGCTGAGTACGATGCCTGCAATAGACGGGGGTTCTTCAATGGGGGTATCGCTGGGCTGCAGCAGACGACGAATCAGGTAGCGAAATTTGCTGAAGTAAATGAACCCCCATATCGGCGTTTCTTTGAGATAGCACAGCTTGCCGGTGGATTGTTCTAGGGCTGCAGGGAGATAAAACCAGGCGAACCGAATTTTGGGTTTGCTCTTCAAGCGAGTTTGAGCTTCAAATTCGATGCGCTCGGCGATATAGATCGTGATCACCGATACCCCTGCCTGAAAGCCGCGTGGCAGCAAAGAGGGATTGAGTTGTTTGGCGTCTGCTTCTAACTGAGTGCGATCGCTTTCAATCATATCCAGCGTTAAATCCTGAACCTGACGGACAAAGACCACAGAGGTTATTTTTGTGAGGAGGCAATCCCAGTACCACTTCTGCCGTAGTGCAATCAGGGTCTCTGGTTCATCCTTGACGATCTGAAAGTTAAAGCGTTGAAGTTCTTGTCGTTGCGCATCTAGAGACATATTCACCCTGGCTCAGCACAGTGAATTCTAGCAATGAATGTGCCTATTGTAAGGGTGAGATAGGCGTTCTTACTTGCGTAACTCTCCGTCCCGACGCCCCAGATCGTAGACGGCACAGCCCATCAGCGCAATGAGACCTAAGCTCAGCCCCCAACTTTGGTTGCCTAGGCCTTTGACGCAGGCAAGATCACAGATTGCTCCTAAAACTAAAAACGGAATAATGCTAAAGATAGAGGCCCAGAAGTCGTTTTGGGCTTCTCGACCCTTGCGGGTGCGCTCATATTCTTCGGTAGAAAGATATAAAGAGCGTTCGGCAAAGCCAAACCAGCGGCTAATCTGACCCGCAATCCACTCGCTGACCGGGGAAAAGCCGACATACAGCGCTGCCGCCCAAACCGTTGATGTTGCGATCGCAACCGAGCTAATCTCAAATTGAAATGGAAAAAACTGTGTCAGCATAGCTGCTCGCTCACCTTACCGAAGCCCCAATCTGGAGCTGTTCAGTCATTATAGACGACGCCACATCCTTTGCTGTAACAGGTTTGTCATAGTTGATGCCTCACATTGTTCAATATTGGGGTGAAAAAATATTCCTATACAAAAAACAGCCCCCTGCTCGATTTGATATTTCTCTGGGGAATCCTAAATTAAATTTCATCGATACTATTTGGGGGCTTAATACCACATGAAAGACTGTCCCGTTTGTCTAACAGACACATTAATCTCTGTCAATTTAGAAACTCATCTTGTCGCATCACAATGCTCTAGCTGTAACGGACATTGGGTTGATGCCAACAGCTATCATGCCTGGCTTCAGAGTAAGCCAGAGGTCAGTGCGACGACATCCACCGTAGCAGTCGCGGCAACAGACAATCTAAAGGCCTCTTTTTGCCCCCACTGCACCAAACTAATGCGGAAGACAAATGTTGGACATGACTTGAACTTTTATCTTGATCAATGCCCATCCTGCCAAGGTGTCTGGTTTGACCCATATGAGTGGGCCGACCTCAAGAGCTGCAATCTTCACACACAGGTTCACCAGATGTCTTCTCCCGCGTGGCAAAGAAGCTCTCGGCAGCACCGTTTTCGCCAAGCTGTCACCCAAGCCTATGCCAGCAAGTTTAGCTCTAATGACTACTCAGAAGCCCAGCGCATCAAAGAATGGTTAGAGCGGCACCCTCAGAAGCAAGAGCTGCTCTCGTTCTTCACCGCTCCCGCTTAAGACATTGGCATGGTGAGCGGTGCTACGATTATTCTGAAAGTTCCCCAGAATGGGGAATTTAGGGGTCGAGTGCAACGTGAACTGCAACGGATGCAAAAGCCCTCACGTATCGAAATATTTATTTCGTCAGCGGTATCAATTTTGGGGGATTCTGAAGTCTTCAAAATTCCCCAGAACTATGCTGACGGATGGCATCAATGAGCGCATCTACAGTGGGCAATTCTTTGAGAGCCTCTGTTGTCACTAGAATTTCTAGCTGATTCTCTTGTTCTTGCAACACCACTGGATAGGAGTGTTGAGGCTCATACCGTTTCTCAAATTCATCCCGATGCAAAAACGTCATGGGAGTTGAACTGGATTCTCGGAACGTTTTCCATGCCGTTCTCTCACTGAGAACGCCGTGGGTGAGCATACATAGGCTACAGCTATAGGTCTCTGGTGAGACAACCTTATGAGCAATATCGAATAACGTATTTAACCCACCGGAGTCGGCATTGTAGACAAAAATGAGTTGTACCATCGACAGCTCCTCAAAATGGGGTACGTCGCATGCGTTGAGCAATGGACTGAACAGCTCCTATCCCTTGGGCCGTGGGAACTTCGATGCGGGGGTAAAGTACTCAGCAGGAACATTTTTCAAGGCTTTGAGCATGAACTGACGCCAGATCGGTGCAGCAAAGGTACCTCCCGTTGCACTACCGCCCATCCGCGAATAGTCGTCATTGCCAATCCAGACCGCAGTGGCTAACTGAGGTACATGGCCCACGAACCAAACATCTCGCTCAGACGAGGTGGTTCCCGTCTTACCCGCTGCTTGACGACCAATAGATGCATTCTTACCCGTTCCACCATTGATAACACCAGTCAAAGTACTGTTGAGCGAAGCGGCAGCCCACGGATCAAGAACGAGTTGTGGATCAGGGGTGTTATCCAGCAGAAGGCGACCACTGCTGTCAGTCACTTGAACAATAGCGGTGGTCGGTGACTGCCAACCGTTATTGGCAAAGGTGGCGTAGGCAGACGCCATCTCTAATGGGGTTAAGTCCACTGATCCTAGGGGTAAAGAAATGACGGGCGGAATCGGGCTTTTGATGCCCAATACGCGACACACATCAATAACTCTCTCGATTCCTACCTTTTGTCCAAGGCTAACCGCTGGGATATTACGGGATTGAGCCAGCGCCTGACGCAGCGACATTGGCCCACCAAAGGTGCGATCGTAGTTTTGAGGCGTATATCCCCCTGCGGTGCCATCGTTGTAGCGAACCGGTGAGTCATTGATAATCGAGTCGGGTGTATATTTGCCTGAGGCAAATGCGGTGTAGTAAACAAAGGGCTTAAAGGAAGAGCCGGGTTGACGAATGGCTTGGGTGGCTCGGTTAAACTCACTTGTTTTACTATCTACACCGCCCACAATGGCCTTAATAAAATGGGTGCGGGGATCAACCGCCACCAGCGCCATCTGGTCTGCTGTATAGGAAACACGTCGGTGGCCATCGCGAACAACCTCTTCAGCCGCTTCCTGCATATCAAAATCAACGCTCGTTTGAATTCTCATACCGCCGCGCACCAGTGCTTCTCGACCAAAGCGTCGCGTTAGTTCCTTAATCACGGTATTAGTGACGTAGGGCGATTTACTTTGCTGAAAAGAGGTCACCGACCCAAACGTTAGAGGTTGGTCACTAGCGGTTTGCGCTTCAGCAGGGGTGATCCACTTCAGCTCTACCATGCGATCAAGGACTAGTTTTTGGCGTTCTTTCGCTACTTTTTTATCGACAAACGGACTGTAAGCCGATGGAGCCTGAATGACACCAGCCATCATTGCCGATTCAGCGAGGGTCAGCTCAGAAGAGGATTTATTAAAGTAACTTTGAGCTGCCGTCTCGACTCCATAGGTGTTATGTCCCCAATACACTTGATTGAGGTACATTTCTAGAATTTCGTTTTTTGTAAACAGCTTTTCCATGCGCATGGCTAAGACCGCCTCAGCCAGCTTCCGCGACAAGGCTCGTTCTGGAGACAGAAATAGATTTTTGACCAATTGCATAGTCAAGGTAGACGCTCCCTGTACCGTTCTACCTTCTTGAAAGTTGGTCAGGGAGGCCCGCAGGATGCCAACGGGATTAATGCCTTGGTGACTATAGAAATTACTGTCTTCAATCGCCATGACTGCCATTTTTAAATGGGGCGAGATCTTATCAAGGGGCATCACCTCACGGTTCTCTTCAGCATGGAGGCTTGCGAGAACTTTACCCTTAATGTCATAGATATGGGTGGTTTCGCTGGGAATATATCCCTTCATTGAGCGAACATCTGGCAAGTTGCGATAGCTGAGGGCTAAACCCACCAGGCCACCGGCTATTCCAGCGCTGGCAAGCATCACGGTCGCGAGAATGGTACCGCTGGTCACCTTGCTGACCCCCGCGAAAAAACTGAGCTGTTGATCGGAGGGGGTAGACCCAGCTCGGCCAATGCGCTTAGATGACACGATGCCTAGCTCCCTGAACGAAAAATAAATGGTGCAGCGGTCGCTACAATTGATTGCCTGCCGCCACAAACTTTAAGATAGCTTAGCATTGCATCAACTAAACTAATTTGTGGTTCACCCGTCTTGAAGGAGTTTTAAAGGCAACCATGAACTCAGTTCTGCATCGCGGCGTTAGCGACATCTTCCCGAACAATTTAGAGTCAGATAACCCCAGCGAGAATTTAGCGCTGCAGCTTCAGCAAACGGAGCGACCCCTGCGGGTCAAGTTTGGGATTGATCCCACGGGCGCAGATGTTCATCTGGGTCATAGCATTCCGATTCGCAAACTCCGCGCCTTTCAAGACTTGGGACATACGGCAGTCCTCATTATGGGTGACTTCACCGCTCAAATTGGCGACCCGACCGGCAAGTCAGAGGTCCGTCAACAGCTTACAGAGGCTGATGTTAAACGCAATGTTGAAACTTATCTAGAGCAAATTCGCCCCATTCTTGATTTTGAAACACCGGGTCGTCTAGAGATTCGCTACAACTCTCAATGGTTGACGCAGCTTGATCTATCTAAGGTGCTGCAGCTTTTGACCACTATGACGGTGGGCCAGATGCTGGCAAAGGAGGGGTTCTCAGAGCGGTATCAGCAGGAAAGCCCGATCTATCTCCATGAATTTCTCTACCCGCTCATGCAGGGATACGACTCGGTTGCGGTTCAGGCCGATATTGAGTTGGGCGGTACCGATCAGAAGTTTAATATCGCGGTGGGCCGTGATCTGCAGCGCCATTTTGGTCAGTCACCACAGTTTGGGGTACTGATGCCGATCTTGATCGGCACTGATGGTGTCCAGAAGATGTCAAAGTCTCTCAATAACTATGTGGGATTGGCCGAAGACCCGGTCAGTATGTACTCAAAGCTTGAAAAAACACCGGATACGCTCATTGAGCAGTACGTTGAGCTGTTGACGAATCAAGACATAGAGAACCTGCCGGAGAGTCCCCGCGATCGCCAAAAAAGCCTAGCCCTCGATATTGTCGGTCAATACCACGGCGCTGAGGTGGCGCTGCGAACGCAGCAGACGCTGGCTGCGGTCGTCAAGCAAGATATGTCTCAGGCTGAGATTATTCCGGAGTTTTCACTATCGACCATCGAATTCCCGGTCAAGCTCTTTTATTTGGTCAGTGCCTGTGGCCTCTGTGCCAGCAGTAGCGATGCTCGACGCCAGATTAAGGGGGGAGCAGTACGCCTCAATGGCGAGAAAGTAGCCCCAGATGATCAAGAGGTTCCCGCCGCCACTGAGCTGGAGGGGAAAGTACTCCAGGTGGGTAAGAAAAAATTCATTCGTTTTGTCGGCTAAGGCGGCCCCAGCGAGATATTTATTGCAATTCTTTTAGAAATCTCAGTAATTATTCTGATGAATCAAGCCTGGGTTTGGTCTATCCTGAGGGGTATAGAAAGCTTGCTTTCAGATATTGTGGCGCGGCCTATGGTGCGATCGCAAAGGGGAACAGGACAATCAGGGTCGGTTGATATCTCCCAACCTTGAATCCAAACTTCATCTCATATCAAAGTGCATAAGCCCTACATATTGGGGCATTCTTATAGATAGATAAAGCTGTGGGTCTTGAGAAGGTAACGTAGAATGACAACAATCATGGTGGTCGATGACAGCCCAACGATGCGCGTCATGATAACTGACCTGCTCAAGCACTATAAGTTCAATGTTCTTGAAGCCGTGGATGGTGAGC
>JBAUJD010000655.1:0-6613 GCA_049683515.1 Thermosynechococcaceae cyanobacterium
GGTAAGGGGTGCAGGCTTGACGGCAAGGGTCTGAGGCGCTGTTTGTGATGCGATCGCAGGTTTTGTGTTGGGCAAAACGTTGGGCAGTGCGGTTTGTGCCGCGCTCTGAGCGATAGGCTTCACAGCCAATAGCTTGGGTAGGGGCACTTTATTAACGGGGACACGAGCCGGTGTCACGGTTGCCCGCACATTTGCGGACAGATTCGGTGCTGACGCCTGAGCCGTGCTGAGTGTGGTTAAACCGGGTTTGATTGCAGTCTGCGGTACTGAAGCGGCTGGGGGTACGGCAACCGGTGACGAGGGTGGCGCTGCTGGGTCACTTGTTTCCTGCAGCGTTTTAGTTAATTTGTCTGCAAATTGAAGATCTGATGGACTCGCCTGCACGGCGGCTGCAGCGGGGACTGCCGCGACGACAGGGGCCATCTGACGAGATTGGAATTGACCACCGACCCACAGCAGAAGGGCACCGATGGAGGTAAAGGCAAGACAAAAGAACAAGCGCTGGCTGAATTTTGAGTCTTGGGGGTTGCCAATGCTAATGTCTTCGTCGAGGGAAGACTGCCAAGGATCGGAGTGTCGAGGTTCTATAGCATTGTTAATGGGCGTATAGGAAACCTCTAGGTCTGTACTTTCAGTCAAGCTAGAGCCAAGTGCCTGGGTCGAGCGCAAATCGGCAGAAGGCATCGCGATCTTGTCTGTCGCCGCAGGGCTACCGCTCTGGAGTTGCTGATCAAGCTGAGCAAATAAATGATCGATCAACTCACTGGCATTGCTGTCTAGAACCATTTTATGTGAAGGGTTTCTAGAGGTGGTATCCATGTCGAACTTTTGAGACATAGGTGTGATCCTAAAGCGTTCTTTGAGAGGGTTGCTACCCGGTTATAGAGTGCCCCCAGTGCAACCAATCTCTGACATGCCCATCGTTTTTATCATGTCTTTATAAAGTTACCTTACTGGGGGGCTATCCTCTGTTCTCTTGCTCAGAACCCTTCTGCCGTGAGGGGAGCGCTATTTTTGGTGTTCTTCACAAGGCCGCGCAATCACGGGCGATCGCAAGGACGGTATTTTGCCCCCCAAATCCAAAGCTTAGGCATAAAATGTACCGTAAGTTCATCGGCGTCGCTTCCCTGAGTAGGTTCAGATCGAAGGCAGAATTGTGAAGACCGACGCAGGGTGGCGCAACCTGCGACTGCAGTGCCATGAGACTAAAGGCAACCCCTAATGCCCCAGATGCGCCCAGGGTATGGCCGGTGGCTCCTTTGGTCGAACTAACGGCAACGGAGGCCGGGAACAGGTGCTGAATGAGCGCGGCTTCAGCTTGATCATTGAGTTGAGTGGCGGTGCCGTGGGCATGGATATAGTTGATGTCGTTGGGCGTCAATCCGCTGCGCTGCAGGCTTTGCTGAATCGCGGCGATCGCAACCCTCTGATCCTGATCGGGGGCGCTGCGATGATGCCCATCGGCGGTGCCGCCAAACCCAAGAATTTCGCCGTATATTTTTGCGCCTCGCTGTTGAGCGTGAGATCGCTCCTCCAGTACAAAAATAGCCGCTCCTTCCCCCAATACAAGGCCTTCGCGATCTCGATCAAACGGATAGGCTCCCGTGGCTGCGATCGCGCCCATTTTGGCAAAGCCTGCCAGCGTCATCGGGGTGATGGGGGCTTCCACTGCGCCTGCGATGACGCTGGCACAGTGGCCCGTGCGAATGAGGTCGGTTGCTTGTGCAATCGCCCAAAGCCCAGTCGCACAAGCCGCCCGAGGCGACAGAATGGGACCGGAAATATCTAAATTCTGAGCAACAAGAGACGCGGGTGAGTCACTGTAGAGGTGCCAAAGATTTGCCTCAACAGTTTCCCCTTGATGGTGTGCCTTGATTGCAGACTCCCACTGGGGCTGGAATCCCCGACTAGAACCGATCACAACCCCAGTATCTGGAATGAGTTTGCAAAGATGAGCATCTTGCAACGCTGCATGGGTCGTGGGTAACAGTAAAGACTGAAGAGAGCTAGGGGCATCACCCACCAAGCCCAGCGGTCGTACCAAGAAATCAGAGAAGGGCTGCTGGCAAAGAATGCCTGATTCTCCTTGGAGTAGATGGCCCCAGCTTCGTTCGAGTGTTGTCCCTAATGCTGAGGCGAGACCGATTCCAGTAACGACAATCTGCATTCAATAAACATAGTTCATAAAATCTGTGCAAATTCTTTAGGCTCTCAATATTTTGGGTATGCTGCAATTTTCTCTGCAGCTAACGCTTCAGAAGTACGATCGCATCCCAACCACAAAGACAAGGTTGCAGCCTTCCAGATAGCCTGCTGGTCGGCGTCAGAAATATCAACACCTGAGACAAGACGACGGTAGGCGGCCTGGGCCAAGGGCCAATTTATATAGCGCGAAGCGGGCGGTGCCTGATCTGAAAAAATCGATGCGAGCAGTTCCTGATTGAAGCGCAGCAGCCCTTTCAGAAAGCTGGGTGTCATTACCGTTTTGCCCCCTCTCCACTGAACTTGAGCCGGGAAAATGCCTTCTAGGGCATGACGCATAATCAGACGGGACCAGCCTCCCCGTAAACGCTGCGGTGAAGGTAGAGCAAGGCAAAATTCGATCAGTCGCTTGTCCATAAAGGGATGGCGCATCTCAATGGAGCAAGCTGCCGCTTGGAGATCGACCTGCTCTAGAATGTGACAAAATTCCCCTGACGCAAAGATTTGAAGCTGCTCTTCTTGAGGGGTGGTGGGCTGCTCTGCTTCGGTCTCTAGGGTGAAGCCGTGGGTTTGGAGGCGATCGCAAAACGAGGCACTCAGCAAACTATCCTGCTCTTCTTGATTGGAGTTTCGCCAGTTCAGTAATACCTCAGGGATCAGGGTTTTAAGCCCAATCTGAAGCCAGAGCTGTTTGCGAGAGACGCGGAAGTGCTGATGAATGCGGTTGACGGCTTGTGCAAACTGTCGCCAGCGATGTTGTTGCGCCAGAGTCTTCAAGTGAGCAAATGCATATTGACGAACTAAGTTAGGAAGAGAAACGTTGCAGACCTGAGTCAACCCCCGCGCTTCTTTAGCGAACGTAGACCAGCGCCCCTGGGCTGCTAGCTCAGCAAAGTACAGTAAACCGTGCGATACGGTGGTGTCGCCATCAAAACCATCAAGGCAAACGCGGATGTTCTGCGCTTTAACAGCTTCATTCAGCCCTCTGACCAAGTAGCCATTCCCACCGATCAGGCACGGTTCTTCTTCTGGCTGTATAAGCTGCTGCCATTGGCTAAGCGGGCCGACCCGGTCAGGGTGAATAAAGTGTGGCGTTACATCGCCCTGCTCTAGAACTGGATTGATATATTCACGCTCATCACATTCGGGCACGGCCTCAAAGACATTTGAAAACGTTTGCAGTGGCTCTGGATGCCCCTGGAGCAACTGCCGTGCCACACAGGTCACAGCCGAAGAGTCTAGCCCCCCGCTGAGGTGAGAGCCAATGGCCGTGGTGCTGCGAAGACGGCAGCGAACGGCTTCGGTAAAGTGCATCAAAAAAGCATCGGCATAGTCTTGGTCAGAGGCGAGGGACAGCTCCGGCTGTGGCTGCAGCTCCCAGTAGGGGCCAGTCTGTAATCCCTGAGGGGTTACAGAGAGCCAGTGCCCTGGCAGAAGTCGATGGATGCCTTGGTAAATGGTGCCGGTGCGATCGCAAATTTCAGCCCGCACAAACTCCGCAATTCTCGATTCATTGATGGGGCAAGGCTCAGAAAGACACCCTAAAATCGCTTTTATTTCAGAGGCGAAAACAAACGTGCGAGAGCGATCAGCCGTTCCAGAACCACCAAGAGCCAAGGCATCCCCTGTGTAGTAATAAAACGGCTTAATCCCAAAGTGGTCACGGGCGCAGAAGAGGCGCTGCTTTTGAGGATCCCAGAGGGCAAAGGCAAAGGCTCCCAGTAGCGATGCAGGGCAATGCTTTCCCCATTGCTCATAGGCCGCTAAGACAATATCAACATCGGTGAGCTGAGCATGGGACGTCAGGTGAAGACGCTCAATGAGTTCCTCTCGATTATCAATACGAAGATCAGCAATGATGACGCAGCCGGTGCTGGCACTGACTACGGGCTGATGTTCTGCCAGAGATTCTGGAGTTGTTTGCAGCAGGCAGTGGGCGAGGCCAATGTGTTGTTCGTGCCAAATTTCCTGTTTGTCTGGCCCTCTATGGGCCAGACACTCCAGCATTTGTTCTAGCTGTTTAGGAGCAATGGGCTGGCGATCAAATCGATATTGACCGGCAATGCCGCTCACAGTAGATCGACGTTGAATGAGGGCATCGGCACAAATCGGTTTAGGTCGGGCAAAAGACCAATCACTACGTACCCCTGCAGCTCTAGCCAAGCATGGGCTTCTAGACGATTCTGGTCATCTTTGGCAACCCCAATTCGCAGGTCTGGGGTATACCCCTGCCGACGAACAATCACTTGAGTCGTGAGGGCGCGGGCTAAGCATTTGACCTGCCCCGGCATCAGTCGGCAGCTCACATCAACGGCCCATACGATTTTGTTGACCACGCTGCCGCGTACAGATTTCCTATCAGGGACTTGACGGTCACTGATTTGATTCAGATACTGCTGCAGTTGCTTAAAGGGCAATAGCCACAGGCCCAAGCGCACAGCAGTGAGCAGGGCAAAGGTTTTGATTAAGAGGATGCGATCGCAATTCGGCAACCGCGCAAACTTAAGCAGTGACTTCATCTTTAATAACAATGAGCTGTGCTTCTGCTAACTCTTCTAAAAGCGCCAAGATATCAGACTCGCACTGCGCCGCTTCAACATCATAGTCTTTCAAAATAGCGGTACAGAGATCAGCAACCGTTTGGGGTTGCTGCAGCAACTGCCATACGCTGGCCCCCACCTCATTGAGACCGAAATACATCCCCGTCTTCAGGTTCAAAATAACAGATTCGTCCACTAGCTCAGACGAAACCTGGTCAGGGGCGACCACAACAGTTGTATTTTTACTAATCACGGCATTGCTCAAATCTAAACAATAAGACGTCAAACGTCGCTTGAATCGCCTCTACGCTAGCATACCCGTCTAGGCTTCGACTTACCTTGCCCAGCGGGTCGTTTGCCATATCCCCATCATTAAAACAGACGAAATCAGAGCGCCAATACTCCACTTCACGACCTGCTTCAACAGGCGGTTATGCTGGCGCTCAATGCTGGATTCCTGCTGGTCGATAACGCCTTTTTTGCGTTGAGCCAGCGCTGCTGAAAAGTCTCGCTTGAGGGCATTGGGGTCTAAACCCACCGTTTCTGCATCAGCGGGTAGCTCTAACTCTTGCACGTTATACCGTCGTGCGATGGCAATCATCTGTGGTGTCGAGGTCGAGTTCTCAACCACCGTTTCGACTCGACTAATCTGCTTGAGCTGCAGGCTACTCCCCAAGTTCACTCGCTGCTGCATCGTCTGATCAAGCTGCACCATGTTGATAATGCCGAGGGGAATCATCAAGAAAAAAATAAGGGAAAACAGAAGGGTGAACCAAGACAAAAGCCCTAGAACAGGAAACTCCCAGCCTAGTCTGGGCTTTCGCTCACCAAAAAAAACTAAAAGTAAGCCCAATAAAGGCACCGGCATCCGCTCCACCAGTTGACCCATCACCTCAAACTGCCAAGCGGGATCGCTAAAATGGGTTGGATAAAAGGTATCGACTAAATCAAGCCCCACAAGCAGCAATAGCCCATAGCCAATCCAGTGAAATAAACTGGCAGAGCGAAAGAGACTGAAGTAAAACTGCTGCAGCTCTGGCCCCTGTTTAATAGAGCGGCGCTGTTGGAAGGGGCCAGAGCCGCTTGGCTGTATCTTAGGCGTCATAATCGGTCTAGCGATGAAGCTCTGCATCGGTCCGCAGGGCTTGTGGTCAGTATACCCACCCCTGTGCCGCCATGACCCAACAGTTCTAATTACGCATTATTTTGATGGGAATCTTTATTTTGGGAGTCGATGGGATCGGCCCGATGGGGCTTCAAAACGAGAAAACAGAGTCCCCCAAATAGCAGCACTGCAATGCAGACAAAAATCAGCGCCCCACCCTGGCTATGCCAATACTCAAACATATTTTTATCAGAGTAGGTTGAGAAAATTGCCAACAGGGCAACCCGCACCGCGTTCACGGCAAAACCCAGAGCCACCGCAACGATGGGCAAAATGATTTTCTGTTGCTTAGAGGTCGGAAACAGAATCAAAAACAAAACGGCAACCCCTAGCATATAAAGCATTAAGTTCAAGCCCGAACAGCTTGGGACGACTTCAACGCCGCCATTGGGGAGCCGAATCACGTTGCCGTTCTGCAGGGTCACGGCGACGCCGGTATACCACAGTAGATAAGACGATGCCACCGCCGTCACCGGGGCCAACAGATTAGGGATCACGGCGAGGGCAAGGCGAGGTAAGCCTAAGAAAAAGAAGACAATCAATTCTTGTCGGTATTGTTTGAGACCCTGCAGACTAGAGGCCAATAGGGCAATACCAATAAAGGCAAACAACGGAAAAAAACCGATGAATTTTTCACCCGGTGCGCCAACACTTTTAATCAGAAGGATGCCGAGAATTGCGATCGCAACACAGGCTGAGAGTAGAT
>JBAUJD010000656.1:0-7526 GCA_049683515.1 Thermosynechococcaceae cyanobacterium
AGAGAGTTTCAGATTGAGAGGGTTGATGCAACCCGTGCAATTAACTCAAACGGCGGTCACAGAGGCAAAATCAAAGAGGTCATCATTACGCCCAAACATTGATCGTGACGTTAGTCACCCTGCACTGTATAAAGAGGGGTAGATCTACAGCAGCGCTAATGAATGACTGGCATTAATGGATATTCGTGATGCACCCCGGCAAGATGTCATTGAACAGTATCGAGAACGGATTGCCCTAGGGAAACGGATCCGACTCTATAAAACAGAGTTTGAAGTACTTGTCGATGGGTTTATTGAGACGCTCAGCCACCTAGAGCAACCGGATGCCATCCAAAAAGTCTGTCAAGATGAAATTGCGCTTTTAGAAGAGGGCTACCCGCAGTTGACCCTCGCCAGTGACTATATTCCGCGTTACCGCAAGGCGATCGCACAGGCCGTTGCCACCCAACAGCTTCCTGCAACGGGGCACCAATATCTTCACCATGAACGCCTCACGGGTTTGCCCCAGCAGCGAGATGAACACTGGGCGCTGACTTTTTTTAAATACTCACAAGCAGAGTATGAACAGCTCGACCATCGGCAGGCTCAGACCAATCGTAATCGCCTTCTAAACTTGCAAAAGGTCAATCCGTGGCGGTACCTCGAGACCCTGAATGAGCTGCTGTCCTCATCCGGGAAATTTGCCGCTCGACATCACACCATTGCGATTGTGGGTTTCACGGGCCGACGGTTTGGCGAAGTGGTTGCCCGCGGTCAGTTCTCACTTACCCCTCATCCCTATCTGCTGCATTTTGAAGGGCAGCAAAAACAAAAAAGAGAACGGGACCAGGGCTACGACATTATTACTCTCATCCCTGCAGAGACGGTGCTTCAACACCTTGAGCAGTTACGAGAGCTGCCAGAGGTCAAGCCGATGATGGCTCTCGAGGGGGCTGATCTCAAAAAAACAGTCAATAAGTTCGACGTACAGGTTAATCGAGAATGTGATAAATACCTCATGAAAACCGGGGTGATGCCGCCGCTGCAGAGCAAGACGCACGTGACCATTCATAATTTACGGAGTCTATGGGGTGCGATCGCAACCTTCTTTTTTTGCCCCCCCAGCCACCATGAATATGCCTTTTTGCAGCACTACCTCGGCCATATCTTAGAATCATCGGCAACGGGTCACTACTTCCGGTACATGCTCGTTGATGACCAAGATAATCTATTGAGAGACAAAGGTGTCAAGCTCCAAGATGTACCAGAACTGCCGCTATTGGACGAGCCTGCAGAGACCGAAGACGAGGGGGAACAACTAGAATTTGAGATGGCGGACGAACCAGACCTCGAACCCTCTCAGCCCTCTAAAACCACTACAGCAAGGAAAGCAGCCATGGGACAACAGTCTGCCCAACAGGACTGGCTCCAGCAAATGGAGCAGGTGCAAAACGATCTGCGCTCTGAATTTGCCGACCAGCTTGCCGCATTGAAGCAAGAAACCGACACGGAGCTTTCCACCCTGCGGCGACAGGTTCAATCGACCGGCCCAGGGCACCTTTTTGAGCAAATTGAAGCACTAGAAACTGAGAATAAAACGCTC
This sequence comes from Thermosynechococcaceae cyanobacterium, assembly GCA_049683515.1. GTDB lineage: Bacteria > Cyanobacteriota > Cyanobacteriia > Thermosynechococcales > Thermosynechococcaceae > RCC1774. The sequence continues at coordinate 1,583 of JBAUJD010000656.1, forward strand.
ACGACTGAGCGCGACCAGCTCAAAGCAGAGCTGCAGCAGACCCAAGCAAAAACCGAAGTGCTTGCCACTCACCTTAAAGAAGCCCAAACCAAACTAGATCGTTTTCGGCAGCTTTTACTGGGCACCGATGAACCCAACCCCTCTCAAGCGTCTATCTCCTCTCAAGCTTCTATCTCTTCTCAAGCCTCCAACACAAAGGCTGACAGCCCTATTGCTAAGGGTCTAGCAACCCCCAGAAAAAGAGGACGAACACCGGGTAAAGCCGCCCAGCGTGCTCAAGCGATCTTCGATGCCCTCCGGGCCTGGAACAACCAGAACCCCACAGAAACTCTAGCCTTTAGTCCAGGACTACTGGAGAGCGCTTTTCGAGTTCATCGCAAAGCGGCCAAAGCATTCTGTCAAGAGTTTCAGAACGAAATTGAAGACCACCATGCTGAAATTGGCGTCGGGAGGGTCTTAACCCACAACAAGGGCAAAGATATCGAAGGTTTTAAGACTTTTGTGAGTGAGTTTCATTAGGGAGTCAACGCTTGAATCATCGAACCGAACTAAAGCAAACGCTGGTGACGACTATTAAAGAACTGCAGCCAGCCGCCAAGCCGGATGCTCCGATTACAGATCTAGATATCAATAAACAGCAGGTTCAATCCATCGAATCGCTGGCGACATCATTAGAGTCTCTGACGCCCTATCCCTATCCCCTTGCCGATCAAGACGCCACTCAAACCCTCAATGGTGCTTGGTTACTGCTCTATTCCGATGCCAGAGAAATCAGATCGTTAGCCTCGCTGCCGTTGGGACTGGTGGTGGGGCAAGTCTTGCAAATTATTGATGTGGCGAATCTCTCCTTTGAAAATAAAGCCTATGTTCGCCATCCGTGGGGCATTGTGACAGGGTATGTGAGAATTACGGCCACTTTTGAGCCAAAACCCCCTGAGAGCGATACCGTTCGAGATCGGGGCATTCATGTTTATTTTCAGAAGCGATATCTAAATGTGCAGGCGGTGATGGGGATTAGCACACCGGGCCTAGAACCCCTACAAGAGTTCTCGGCTCGTCTGCCGGAGGGGAGTCGCATCCCTAGCTTAGATATCACGTACTTAGATCAAGACTTGAGACTGGGCCGGGGCGGCGATGGTAGTTTATTTATCTTGGCTCGGCATAGCGTTTAAAGATCAAAAAGGGGCGGCGATGGCGCAGCCCCGATGCGATGGCTCTCAGCCACTGACCTGTGGCTGAGAGCAGAAAATCGAATTTACCAACTGGAACCGCCGCCGCGATTGCCGCCGCCACGGTTTTCTCTAGGCTTTGCTTTGTTGACCTTGAGGTCACGTCCCATCCACTCAGCACCATCTAGGGCTTCAATGGCGGCTTCTTCTTCAGCATCGCTGCTCATTTCAACAAACGCAAAGCCGCGAGGACGTCCGGTTTCGCGATCGGTCGGTACCTTGACGCTTTTAACCGTTCCGTACTCAGCGAAGACCGTGTTTAAGTCTGCTTCGGCTGCATCGTAGGATAGATTGCCGACGTAAATTGACATAGATCGTAGTCCTGAAAATATAAGGGAAGTTGTAAAGCCAAAAAGACTTATCAGTCCGCATTCTATCCGATTTCATGAATCTGTATTAGAATCTCAGACTGACTTCAGATTTTGACCTGCGAAAGCATGATCTTTCTTTAAGGCGATCGGCTCAGAATGGATAGAGCGTGCCATTGTTGTCAGGGTTTCCCCGTCTACCTACTGAGAAAGATTTTCATTTACAATACGTCATGGGACGATTCCCCAGCATTCTGTTTACACTGCATCATTATGGATCTAGCCGCCGCGCTCCCCGTCTTTGTCATTACCCTCCGTGAAGGCGTAGAGGCCGCGTTGGTGGTGGGTATCGTGCTGGCCTGCCTGCAAAAGGCGCAGCAGAATACTCTCAATCGGTGGGTCTACTGGGGCATTCTGGCGGGGATAGGGAGTAGCGTTTTAACGGGATTAGTGCTGAATTGGGGGCTAAAGACAGTAGCACAGAGCAATCCTCAGTTTGAGGCGGTGATTGAGCCAGTCCTGAAAAGTGGGCTGTGTGTGGTTGCGATCGCAATGCTGAGCTGGATGCTGATCTGGATGACACGGCAGTCTAAATCTCTCAAGGGAGAAATCGAAGGATCCCTTACCTCTACCTTGCAAAGCAAGAGTGCAGGATGGGGCGTCTTTACCCTAGTGAGTATTGCCGTGTTGCGAGAAGGGTTTGAGACGGTGCTGTTTATCTTTGCCAATGCTCAGCGAGGATCAGTGATCGGAGCCGTGGCTGGTCTTGCCAGTGCCACTGCCATCGGTGTTGCCCTTTTCAAATGGGGCATCAAAATCAACCTGCGTCGCTTTTTTCAGGTGATGGGGATCGGTCTGCTACTGATTGTGGCAGGGCTAGTGCTTTCGGCCTTTAAGAATTTTGATGCCGCCGCCTATGCCTTTAGTCAGCTTCATCCCGATGCTCAGCTTTGCTTCTCGACCGAGTCCTGTATTCTCGGAGGGTTAGCCTGGGATACGAGCGCTATTCTACCCGAACAGCGCTTTCCGGGGATTGTTCTAAAGGCACTTTTGGGCTATCGCGATCACCTCTACTGGGGTCAGATTTTGAGCTATAGTCTGTTCTTGACCCTTGTGGGGACTCAGTATTTCCGTAGTCTCGGTGCCTCAACAGCATCTCAATCAAAATAATTAGAACCCTTTGCTCATGAAAGACCTCGATACCTCCAACACCATCAACTTGCTCAACAGCATCATGGAATTTGAGCTGGCTGGCGTGGTGCGTTATACCCACTATGCGCTGATGGTGACCGGGCCAAATCGGATCCCGATTGTAGATTTTTTCAACACTCAGGCCAATGAATCCTTACTTCATGCCCAAGAGGCTGGGGAAATCATCACGGGACTAGAGGGACATCCTAGCCAGCGGATTGCAGGTATTGAAGAAACCCATCAGCATGCGGTTCAGGATCTGCTTCAGGAAAGCCTTAATCATGAGCAAACCGCGCTGAATTTATATAAAGAACTTCTAGGTGTGGTTGAAAATGCCAGCATTTATTTAGAAGAATATACCCGCACCAAAATTGGGCAAGAAGAAATGCACAATCTCGAAATCAAGAAAATGCTGAGAGATTTTAGTTAAGGGGAACCCCGAAGGACTTTGATGGGTGGGTAAAGAGATTGAGCAACCTAGACTTAAACGTTCGGTGAAGGAACAGGCAAAGCTCAGTATCGGCTGGCTCCAGCATCAGTGGTTTGATGGGTGGACGCTGGGGGTAATGGCGATCGCAACCCTGATTGCCACTCCGATTTTTGTGGTTTTAGCCAGCATCTTCACGAACCAAAGCAGCATTTGGGGACACTTGGCAGCAACGGTTCTGCCTCAGTACATCCTCAACTCCTTGGCGCTGATGCTGGGCGTCGGGGCAGGGGTGTTGCTGTTAGGGGTGGGCACGGCTTGGCTGGTGACGATGTGTGCCTTCCCTGGCAGTCGGATTTTTGAATGGGCACTGTTGCTGCCTTTGGCGGCTCCAGCTTACCTATTGGCCTACACCTATACCGAAGTTCTAGACTACTACGGCCCCATTCAAACGCTGCTGCGGGGGCTATTTGGCTGGCAGAGCGCGACGGACTACTGGTTCCCGAATATTCGGTCGCTGTGGGGTGCGATCGCAATGCTCAGTCTGGTTCTCTATCCCTATGTCTATCTATTAGCAAGGGTGGCCTTCTTAGAGCAGGCCAACTGCACCCTAGAAGCCAGCCGTGCTCTGGGCTGCAATCCCTGGCAAAGCTTTCGCAAAGTCGCCTTACCCTTGGCCCGTCCCGCCATTACCGCAGGGCTGGCGCTGGTGTTGATGGAAACTCTCAACGATTTCGGGACCGTGCAGTACTTCGGGGTTTCGACCTTTACCACCGGCATTTATCGCGCCTGGTTCGGCAGTGGAGAGCGTCAGGCTGCCGCCCAGCTTGCCGCCGTTTTGATGATGTTTATTTTGGGGCTGATTTTGCTAGAGCGATGGTCACGGCGGCAGGCCCGCTACTACCAAACCAGCAGTCGTCAACAGCAGCTCTCTACCTATCTGCTGCAGGGGCGTCGAGCCATCGGCGCTTGGTTAGCCTGTATCACTCCTATTATTTTAGGGCTGCTGATTCCAGGAGGATTGCTGCTGCAGATGACCCTCACCGAGCGAACCGCCAGATTTAGAAGCAGCTTTTTCATCTTGGCAAATCATAGTTTTCTATTGGCCTCTGTAACGGCAGGCATTGCAGTCATCCTATCCTTCTTTCTTGCCTATGGTGTCAGGCTACAGGGCAATCCTCTGCTCCGTTTGGGCGTTCGCATTTCATCCATGGGCTATGCCGTCCCTGGCTCTGTAATCGCCGTCGGCATTTTGATCCCCATTGCTTGGCTCGATAACTCAGTCGATGCTTGGCTGCAGTCCACCCTCGGACTATCGACCGGATTGCTGCTCAGCGGCAGCATTGCCAGCTTGATTATGGCCTACCTAGTTCGATTCTTAGCGGTGTCCTTGAGCACCGTCGAAACAGGGTTAGGCAAAATTCGGCCCACCTACGATGATGCCTCGCGCAGTTTAGGTCAGGGCACCTTTAGTACCCTCACCAAAATTCATGTGCCGCTTCTAGAGAGCAGTTTATTCACCGCAGTAATGTTAGTATTCGTCGATGTGATGAAAGAGCTGCCTGCTACCATCGTCATGCAGCCTTCTAACTTTGAAACCCTTGCCGTGCGGGTTTATCAGTATGCTGAGGATGAACGACTGCTGGAGGCCGCCGCCCCAGCACTAGCCATCATTGTTGTTGGCCTACTACCTGTGCTGGTGTTGAGTTGGCAAATTGCGCGATCGCGTCAGCGGACCATCAGCTAACAAACATCAGTTGCTTGAGACCCCCACAGAGGGGCTATACCACCTGGATTCGATCTGCGCTTAACGTTGCACGATTTGACAACGTGGCAATCAACGTTTGACTGCCAGCACCACTTCCGTCTGCATCAAAGAACAGATTCCCGGTTGCTTGATTGTAAATCAACCGATCATTAACATCTATAGCGGCAGTCCCTATCACAAAGGCACTTACTGACAAGCGACCTTGCGCCAGACCTGCAAAATCACTGGCCCCAATTTCTAGCATGTCGCTGCCAGTCGAGAAGTCCATAATAGTATCAGCACCATCAGAGCCAACGCGGAAGCGATCAGAGCCATCGTCGCCGATCAGGAGATCACGCCCCTCTCCTCCCACTAAAACATCATCACCCAAACCACCGAGCAACGTATCAACGCCGTTGCCGCCCAGAAGAATATCCGCTCCCTCATGTCCTTTGAGAGAATCATCTTCATCGCCGCCTACAAGGGAATCATTGCCCTCGCCCCCATAGAGACTATCGTTACCAATGCCGCCATCTAAGGTGTCATCGCCACTGCAGCCTGCGAGCAAATCACTGCCGACTTCGCCAAAGATTAGGTCGCTACCGTCTCCTCCATAGAGGCTGTCATTGCCTTGACCACCCAAGACCGTATCTTGACCGGTATCTCCATTTAAATAATCATTTCCATCTCCACCGCGTAGCGAATCGTTACCCTGGCCCCCGCCGAGACTATCGTTGCCAATCCCACCGTCTAGGGTGTCGTTACCAATACAGCCAAAGAGAACATCATTACCGGCTTCGCCAAAAACTAAATCGCCGCCACTACTATCGTTGCCGCCAAAAAGGGTGTCATTGCCGTCTCCACCGTATAAGACATCTAGACCATCACCGCCGACGAGAAAGTCTTGGCCTGCGCCACCCAGAAGAATATCCGCGCCATCATGTCCTTTGAGAGAATCATCCCCATCACCGCCCACAAGGGAATCATTGCCCTCGCCGCCGTAGAGACTATCGTTACCAACACCGCCATCTAAGGTGTCATC
>JBAUJD010000657.1:0-3813 GCA_049683515.1 Thermosynechococcaceae cyanobacterium
GCATTCAAGATCAGGCTGCACGGGCAGAAGCCGAGAATGCCAGCAAAGATGAGTTTCTGTCGATGCTTTCCCACGAGCTTCGGACGCCACTGAACAGTATGTTGGGCTGGCTTCACATTTTGATCCATCAGTCCCCCGATCCCATCTTGCTAAGGCGAGGATTGCAGGTCATTGATCGCAGTGCGCAAGCTCAAATCCGGCTGATTAAGGAGCTGATTGATACCTCTTTGATTGTTCAAAATCGGCTGCAGTTAGAGATGGAAGCGGTGGATCTCACCCAGCTCTTGCAGGACGTTATTGATGTGATGCTGCCGCTGGCAGACCGCAAGCAGCTTCATATTCAAGCGACGTTAGCCGACTCGCCCGGATACTTTATCTTCGATCCAGACCGCATTCAGCAGGTGATCTGGAATCTGATCTCTAATTCGATTAAATTTACCTCTGAGGTCGGTCTAATCAGTCTTGAGCTAACCTACGAAACCCACCAAGCCCAAATCGTGGTTAACGACATGGGTGAAGGAATCAGCCCAGAGATTTTGCCCCACATCTTCGAGCGATTTAAGCAGGGGGATAGCGCTACGACTCGCCAGCACGGCGGTTTAGGGCTGGGGCTAGCCATCGCCAAATATTTAGTAGAAGCCCACAACGGCACTATTGTTGCCGAAAGCCCAGGGGTGGGGCAGGGCACCATCTTTCAGGTGACGCTGCCTTTAACTGCCGCCTCGGCTCCCCCAGAAAAACCGCAGCTTGATACTGCTGTGATGACGCTAGCGGGCTTCAACTTACTGATTGTCGATGATGATCAAGACAATTTAGACATTTTAGAAATGCTGTTTGCTGATGTTCACGATGCAACGGTGGTGACCGCTGATTCTGTGACTCAGGCGATCACCCAGTTTTTAGAACAGCCCCCTGACCTGCTGATCAGCGACATTAGCATGCCGGGACGCGATGGTTTTGAGCTGATTCAATGGGTGAGATCGCTGCCGCCTGAGCAGGGTGGAGCTGTCAATGCGATCGCGGTGACCGGCCATGCCTCAGACAGCGATGCTCAACGGTTGATTGCGGCTGGATTCCAGGCCCATATCGCTAAGCCCGTCCAGTTTGATGAATTGCTTGATATCGTTATGCGATTAATGCATAAATGAATTTTGAAAACTAGGGCTAAGATAGGCTTAAGGCTTATAAACAAATTTCGGCTGAACGAGGATGGCCCATGCTAAGTGCTTATATTCAAGCTGCGATGCAGCAAGCAAACTATGAACTGCTAGCAGATGGTACCTTCTACGGTGAAATTCCTGATTTTCAGGGGGTCTGGGCTAATGAAGATCACTTAGAAAGTTGCCGAAGTGAGCTACAGGCCACGTTAGAAGATTGGCTCCTAGTCCGGGTTGCAGATCATCTCCCTGTCCCAACAGTGGATGGTTTAAAGTTGATTGCTGAAACAGCCGCCTAGATTTGCTCAGAATCAATTTGAACTGAGACTCTCTCAAGATGCCAACCTTTGGGCCGATTAAACGCAAAGACTTAATTCGCAACCTCAGGAAATTGGGGTTCACTGGACCAACCTCTGGTGGAAAACATCAGCATATGAAGAAGGGAGACCTAACGTTAACCTTACCCAATCCGCATAAGACTGATCTGGGTAAGCCTCTTTTAGCCAAACTTTTACTTCAAGCTGGTATCAGTCGGGAAGAATGGGAAAAATTATGATCGCTGTCTATCCTCTTTAGAAGTCCATATCGCCTAACAAGCTTATGGATTGGGTCTCTCTATCGATGGACAGAGGGCAACTGACTCCCGTTTGGCTATCAAGAAAGATAGACACAATTTCGGAGACCCCAATGGAACAGATCGTTGCCCATGTTCAGGACTGGCCTGAGGGCCAAATGCAGCAGGTTGCTGTGGGGGAGACAGAGATCCTGCTTGCCAAAGTCAACGGTAAATTCTATGCCGTCGGGGCCAACTGTTCTCACTACGGTGCGCCGCTGGTACAGGGGGTTCTAAAGGGCGATCGCATCGCTTGCCCCTGGCATCACGCCTGTTTCAAGATCACGACCGGAGACCAACTGGAACCGCCCGGTTTAGATGCCCTTCCTCAGTTTGAGGTGCGGGTAGAAAATGATGCGGTGATGGTCCGAGTGCCAGAGTCTGCCCAGCAGCAGCGGACCCCCACAATGGCAAAGCATCAGCCTGAAACCGATGCGCGGACCTTCGTGATTTTGGGAGCAGGGGCCGCTGGCAGTGCTGCTGCAGAAATGCTCCGACAGCAGGGGTTTCAAGGGCGAGTGGTGATGATCACTGGCGATCGCCAGCTTCCCTACGATCGCACCCTGCTCAGCAAAGCCTATCTTCAAGGACAGGCTGAATCAGCCCCGTTGCGATCGGCAGACTTTTATCAGCAGGCAGAGATCGAAGTGTGGACGGGGCAAACCGTGACCCATGTAGAACCGGACACTCAAACCCTAACCGTTGCCGATGGCTCCACCCTAAACTATGACAAGTTGCTGCTGGCAACCGGCGGTAAAGCCCGTCGTCTGACGGTTCCAGGCGCAGATCTAGATCAAATTCTAACCCTGCGTCAGTTTGCCGATGCCGAGCAAATTTTATCGGCGGCGGAATCAGCCCAGCATATTGTGATTGTCGGATCGAGCTTTATTGGCATGGAAGCGGCGGCCAGTTTAGCGAAAGACCACTCCATTACCGTCGTCTCTCGATCTGCTGTGCCCTTTGAGAAAACGTTGGGCAAAGCAATAGGGCAGATGTTTCAGCAGGGTCACGAAACCAATGGCGTTCAGTTTCGATTGGGCACCCAAGTCAAAGAATTTAAGGGCAACGGCAAGGTAACAGACGTTGTGCTGGACTCTGGAGAATCGCTTCCTGCTGATTTAGTGATTCTAGGGATTGGTGTAGAACCCGCCACGGATTATTTGAGCGACATTGACCTGAATGACGATGGCAGCATCCCCGTCAACGAATATCTGCAGGTGACCGAGCATCTCTACGCCGCTGGAGATATCGCTCAGTTCCCTAACCCCCAAACAGGACAGCCGACGCGCATTGAGCATTGGCGCTTGGCGGCTCAGCATGGTCGCATTGCAGCCTGCAATATGTTGGGTCAAAATGTGGTCTTCAAAGGCGTTCCGTTTTTCTGGACGGGGCAGTTTGATCTGAAGCTGCGGTATGCCGGTCATGCAGAAGATTGGGATGAGATTGTTATACAGGGCAATCTCTCTGAGTATGAATTTTTGGCGTTCTACATCAAGGCAGATCGAGTGTTGGCTGTGGCAGGGTGTGGATGCGATCGCGAAATGGCTGCTATTACTGAACTAATGCGCTTAGATCAGCTCCCCTCCCCAGGGAGGATTCAGACTCAATCGATGGATTGGTTAACGCATCTGCAGGCACAGCCTCTTTGCTCCAGCCTGTATTAAAAAATATTGATTGATTTTCTTTTCCATTTATTAAAGATTTCAACCTTTAGGATGAGTCAAATTTCGTCTTTCTCTATCTTTGAGTGGAGTGTTTTGAGGTTCACCTTTGTTGTGATCAATAGAGCTGGCTCAATAGGTAAACCTACATTTAGTACTCCGCTTGACTCAGCCCATTATGTCCCTACTTAATCCAACGGTATTGGAGAGACTCATGCATTACCCCTTACGCTCAATACAGCTACTCAGCGCGACAGCATTCAGCACCTTAGCCCTATCCGCAACAGCAGCAGTGGCTGAGGTTCAAAAAAATTATCCAGTGCCATCCGCCTCAGCGGTTCAGTCAAAGATCTTAAAGACTGATGAAAATGTTGTAATCCAA
>JBAUJD010000658.1:0-3015 GCA_049683515.1 Thermosynechococcaceae cyanobacterium
TGAGATTCGATATGAGAACAAGCGTGGTAAGGGCAGTCACATCACTCTCTACTTTGGTGATCACTTTGCGGTAATACCTGATCTCAAAAAAGAGCTTAAGATCGGAACCTTGAGCGCGATACTGAAGCAGTTAAATGTGGAAAAGCAAGACTTATGAATAGATATTCTTACCCCGCACTATTGACTCCTGAGGAGGAAGGGGGATATGTAGTGATTTTCAGAGATTTACCCGAAGCCATCACACAGGGAGACACTATTGAAGAAAGCTTATCTGAAGCGTCTGATTGTCTAGCCGAGGCAATTGCAGCTCGAATTGATGACTGCCGCCAGATTCCTAAAACCTCAGAACCTAAAACCCATGAGTATCGAATCGTAGTCCCACTGCATATCGCACTCAAAGCAGCTTTGTATGAGGCAATTGAAGAATCAGGTCTAGCCAATACTCAACTGGGAGAGAGGTTAGGTAAGGACGAGAAAGAAATCCGAAGGATCCTTGATCCTCATCATGGGACAAAGCTACCTACGCTGGAAACTGCACTCAAAGCACTAGGCAAAGAGCCAGAATTATTTCTAAGCTGACTTTGAATGCTCCAACCCCGCCACACCAAACAAGCTCTCACCCAAGCCAAAACGATCGCATCCCAACCACCCATCGATCTCACCCGCCCCCAGGTCCGAGGCATCACCATCGACGGCCCCACCTCCCTCGATCTTGACGACGCGATTTGGTGCGAAGAAACTGACCACGGCGCAACCATCCAAGTCCACATATCCGATGTCGCAGAGTGCATCCTCCTCGGATCGCCATTGGATCAGGGCGCGATCGCAACCACGCAAACCCAATACCACCGGGAAGGCAACGATCCGATGCTGCCCAGAGGGTTGTGTCGCAAATATTTAGCCTGGGTACAAGAAGTTAGCGTTCAAAAGGTCTGGGTTAAGGGTTGGTAGCAAGTGGCAGAACTTCGCCATTTACCCAGTAGAGATCCCACGCTTGATTTAACATGACTGTTTTCATCGCAGCGACCGACATTTTCAACAATTAATTAAGTATCAACCGATACATTTCTGAGAAGGAAGATATAAAAGCATAAATCTTTGTAATCCTTGCTGGTAAAGAGTTATATGGCTTTTGGGAAATTAAATTTTCAGTTCAATGAACCTGCGGAATGTCGGCTCAGTCAATCTGATCAGACACAAGATCTTCCCTAAGTTGAAAGGCGCATTATCAAATTGATATTCTTCGGGTCTAAGCTACTCTACAATCTGTCCAAATTTCACTTAGAACGGCATTAGTTGTCTGATGAATGCATTGAATGTGCAAAGGCATCTGCCCTAAGGCATGGGTTGAGCAGCTCAAGCAGGGATCGAAAGCCCGGATCCCGGCTTCGACTCGATTGAGCATCGGTTCGGGAATGTCGGGACCATGAATATAATGACGAGCGATTTGGGCAACGGTGCGATTCATGGCGAGGTTGTTTTGACCCGTGGCGATAATCAAATTAACGGTTTTTAATAGGCCCGTCTCATCAACCTGATAATGATGAAATAACGTACCTCTCGGGGCTTCGCTTACTCCAATACCTTCTAGCTGATTAACATCAGCATGGGCACGCAAATGAGTGTCAAATAAATCTTGATCGTCTAATGTCAGTTCGATCCGTTCAATGCAGGCCGATATTTCAATCAGGCGAGCGTAGTGATAGAAAAAAGATGAATTGACGGTACCATTGCCGCGCTGCCGGAATTCGGCAAGTTCTTGATCGGCAAGGGGGGTGCCGATGCGATCGCAAACATTTAACCGTGCCAGGGGACCGACTCGATACATTCCACTCTCTAGATGGCACATGCCAGATTGTTGGTCTGGATATTCCAACGGGCGATAGTAAGGCGATTTAAGGTAAGAATCTGGCTGGACCGCTTCACCAATATACGTTTGATACTTCGTCGGGTCTAAGTGATCCGCAATGATATTTCCGCCGCTATCTACAAATCGAATCGTACCGTCGTAATGTTCCCAGGTGCCATCTGCACTGACGAGACCCATGAACAGACTGGGGAAATTACCGAAGATTTTGGCTTCGCTGGCGTGCTTATCCAGCAAGTCTTTGAATCGCGTGAGAGTACTAATGGCGGTCGATTTTACCTCTGGGAGCCAGTCTCGGATGCGATCCCGTCCTGACTCAGTGAGCGCTTCCCGAACGCCTCCCGGCACAGCCCAGGCTGGATGTATCTTTTGTCCGCCTAGTTGTTTGATCACTTCTTGACCAAACTGTCGCATCCGGATACCACTGCGGGCTAGTTCGGGTTCTGCCGTCATTAACCCAAACACATTCCGCTGAGCCGGATCGCTTTCCCAACCCAGCAGCAGATCGGGGCTACTGAGATGGAAGAAACTGAGGGCGTGGGACTGAATAATTTGGCCCAGGTTCATTAATCGGCGCAGTTTCTCTGCGGCAGGGGGAATTTGGACGGCAAGAATGTTATCGCCCGCCTTCGCTGAAGCCAATAGGTGACTCACTGGACAAATCCCACAGATGCGGGGCGTAATTCCTGGCATTTCCCAGAAGGGTCGCCCTTCACAGAATTTTTCAAACCCGCGAAACTCGGTGACGTGGAATCGAGCATCGGTGACTTCGCCTGCATCATCGAGATAAATCGAGATTTTGGCATGGCCTTCGATTCGGGTGACGGGATCAATAATAATTCTCTTCGTCATTACCCGCTACACCAAGCCTCATACTCACGATCCTTGAATGCCTCTGGATATTCTTCACAGAACTCCTCAAAAGCAGTTTTCTCTATACTTTCGGCACGCTGGAACGCGGCTTCTGCCTGTACAGCATCGACAGCATCCCAAGCTTGAATACAGGCATCTGAGCTAGCCCCCTGCTCTTGGCAAACCGAACGTGCTGCAGCGATCAACGGTTGAATTTTCTGAGCCAGTTCTACTTCCTGTGGGTTGTCTAAAAAGTCCCCGTGCTTGAGAATGTCGGAGACTGAGAGAATCCCGAG
>JBAUJD010000659.1:0-4797 GCA_049683515.1 Thermosynechococcaceae cyanobacterium
CTGGGGGGCATACAAATCATGGCCATGATAGGTGACCCGTCCCTGAAGTCTAAAGCCCTCAATTAAATCGTTGAGGCGGTTAAAGCACCGTAGAATCGTGCTCTTACCACACCCAGACGGACCAATAAAAGCCGTAATCTGGCGAGGGGGAATATCCAGAAAGACGTTACGAACGGCGAGCTTATTGCCATAGTAAATATTGACGTCCTCCGCCTGGATGACGGTTTGCGTCGCCGTCACGGTTGGGGTTGGTTGAGCCATGGGGATATCCACTAAGAAGCAGGTTAGTAAGTCTTTTGTCGGGTTGCCAGACGGGCCGCAATGCTGGTTATTAAAACCATCAGGACTAAAATCAAAGCCCCAGCCCATGCTAACTGCTGCTGAGGCTCAAAGGGAACTGTGGCAAAGTTATAAACTAAGACCGACAGAGATGCAATGGGCTTAAAGAGTCCGTCGGGCCAAAAAGATGAGTTGAGAGCGGTAAAAATTAAAGGGGCTGTTTCACCTGCGGCGCGGGCAATCGCAAGGGTTACCCCTGTAATAATAGAAGGAACTGCCGCAGGCAGCACCACTTTCAAAATTGTCTGATAGTTCGAGGCACCCAGGCCCACCGCCGCCATTCGCACCTCTTTGGGCACAATGCGCAGGGCTTCATCCGTGGTTCGGATAATGGTGGGCAGCATCAAAACAGAGAGAGCCACTCCACCAGCGATGGCAGAGTATCCCGTCAGGCCCGTTCTCACCAGCAAGCCATAGGCAAAGACCCCAGCCACAATGGACGGCACGCCGCTGAGCACGTTGGTCGCAAACCTGACCCAGCGGGCAAGTCGGTTCCCTTTACCAAATTCAGCGAGGTAAACGGCGGCTAAGACGCCAAAGGGGACCGACATCAGCGCTGCAATGCCGACCACAACCAGTGTGCCAATAATAGCGTTGGCGATACCACCATCGGTCAATCCCGGCGGGGGCGGCAGCTCAGTTAAAAGGGCTAGATTTAAACGTTGAAAGCCCTGCAAAAAGACATAGGAGAGAACAGCCACCAGTGGAATCACCGTGAGTGCCATACAGGCAGACGCAAGGATCGTCATGGTAAGACTAAACATAGACCGGCGGCTAGAGCCATCAGCTTGGAGATCGCTCAAACTGATGGCTTTAGAGAGTGGAGTTGAAGGTGCCATATCGTTTCAAAATGAGAGCGAGTAAGAGTGAGATTAGTCGTACTTGGCCTGGATCTTACCGACGATGTATTCAGCCATGATATTAACGATCAGCGTCATTATGACCAAAACCAGGGCGGCATACATCAGGGCTGCTACCTGCAGGCCGCTTGCCTCAGCAAACTGGTTCGCAAGAAGAGAAGAGATAGTATTAGCGGGTGCCAAGATAGAAACATTAACCTGATTTGAATTGCCAATAATCATGGTGACGGCCATGGTTTCACCCATCGCTCGTCCCAGCGCCAGCATCACGGCACCGACAATACCAGAGAAGGCAGCGGGAATCAAAATCCGAAAGATAGTGCCCCATCGGGTTGCCCCTAAACCCAAAGAGGCCTGTCGCAGTTCAGGGGGCAAAGACGCTAAAGAATCGCGAGAAATCGCTGTAATAATGGGCAAAATCATGATGGCGAGTACCAGTGCCGCCGGTAACATCCCCGGTCCCCTGGGTACAGTGGAGAAGAGAGGGATCCAGCCTAGGGTGCTGTTGAGCCATGTCCCCACATCTTTAGTGATCGGAATCAGCACAAAAATGCCCCATAGACCATAGACGACGCTAGGGATGGCTGCGAGTAGCTCTACCATGAACACCAGAACGGTACGGACGGAAAGAGGAATGAAATTTTCGCTCAAGAATATGGCCGTGCCGACCCCCAGCGGTACCGCCAGCAGCAGCGCCAGAAAAGCACTGACGAGGGTGCCGTAAATCATCGGCAGCGCCCCGTAAATGCCGCCATCTTGAACCGGATTCCAGGCGCTAGTGACCAGAAACTTTAGCCCAAAGGTTTGAATGGCAGGCATGGCATTGATCGTGACGATGGTGCCAATGGCAAGGAGCAATAGGCCAATTGCGATCGCAAAGCCTGCCGTCAGTCCAAAAAATCCTCGATCAATCACCTTCTCAGTGCTCGATCGAAGCCGGAAACGATATTGATTCTGTGGTGAAACAGTCACAGTTTTGTGCCGAATAACAAGAATGATAAATCAGTTAGAGAGGAGGAGACACCGCTATCTACCTCTCTCATAACCCTACGGTGTACACATAAGTATTGGAAAATACCTAAAAGTATTTCACTGTCCCCTAGCCCCCCAATACTGGGTAGAACAAACCCCATCATTGCGACTCTCCCCCCAGTATTGGGGGGTCGGGGGGGCCAATGCAGGACGAAATGGTGCCCTACAGAATTGTGTGTACACCTCTCTCATAACCTTAGACCCTAGTTTAAGGTGAGCTTATAGTCAGGAGAAATCGCATCTGCAGCAGCAGCCACCTTCTCGCGCACTTTGGGCGGCAAGGGCACATAGCCCAAGGCATCTGCCATTTCTTGCCCCTTCGTCAAACCATTTTGAACCATGATTTCTACGGCTTTTGCCTTCTCTGGAGAATCATAGGTTTTATAGGCCAGCATCCAGGTATAGGTCACAATCGGGTAAGAATCAGCCCCTTCCGGGTCAGTGATAAAGGCGCGCAGATTCTCAGGTAGCTCTACTGCGTCCAAGGTTGCAGATGCGCTTTCGGGGGTCGCCTCAACGTTGGTTCCAGATTTATTTTCTAGTGACGCAAAGGTTAGATTATTGTTTTTAGCATAGCCGTACTCAACGTAGCCAATCGCGCCGTCTGTTTGCTGAATTTGGGCGGTTACCCCTTCGTTGCCCTTGGCCCCCACAAAGCCACCGGAGGTCGGCCAAGACACCGTCTTGCCTTCGCCAATTTTGTCTTTCCACTCAGGGCTAACGCTGCTGAGATGCTTGGTGAAGACCCCGGTTGTCCCGCTACCGTCAGAGCGATGCACTACGGTAATCACCTGATCCGGCAGCTTGAGGTCAGGGTTGGCGCTGACAATTTTAGGATCGTTCCACTTCTTAATCTTGCCCAGCAAGATATCCACGTAGGCTTCTCGACTGAGCTTCAGCCCTTCAACACCGGGCAAATTATAGGCGAGCACAATACTCCCCGCCGTCATCGGTAGCAAGAGAACCCCTTTGGAAACCTTGGCAATCTCTTCATCTTTCATTGCCACATCGCTGGCTCCGAAGTCTACCGTCCCCGCCGTAAACTGCTCAACGCCCGCGCCGCTGCCCACCGACTGATAGTTCACCTGTAGCTTCGGCACTTCTTTATTAAGTTCGACAAACCAGTTCTGATAGAGCGGAGCGGGGAAAGACGCCCCGGCCCCCGTTAAAGACGTGGCGTCGGGCAGCGCAGTGTTGGCGGCAGCGACAATCGCGGACTGTTCAGAACCCGATGACTCAGACCCCGATTGAGGTTCGCTGGTTCCTCCACCTGCGCAGGCGGTTAGACTGACCAGACAGGCGAGAGGTACCATAACGCGAAGCGTTGAGCCAATCTGGGTTGACTTTAAAAGAGTGGGTCTTGATGCACCAGTGCAGTCTGAAGATCTGGTGCGCGAAAAGATATTGACCAAAGTAAGTGTTCTCCAAAAATCATAGATTCGGTACTGGTCGATGCTTAACCCTTAGGATGAGTCTCCCCAGTCAATCTGTCGTGACATCTTGGTCGCCATAATCGGCCTCCCAAACGCCAATGACAAGAGAAAAGCAACTGTCCATTACGAAGTCAGAGAAATTCTATCGCTACAAGGTAAAGAAAAGATTATCTTGAAGCATTAATTTTGCCCTCACAGAAAAACGGGTGACTGGCTGGCGGTTCTAAATGATGGAATTGAATCTAATGAGAAACCGGAGCCTTAGCACCCGCCCCCCCTTTGTCTAAAAGCAGGAGTAGCGGTAAAGAGCCGATGAACACAATCCCAACAAAGCGAAAGACATCGGCATAGGATAAAACTGCGGCTTGGGTATCAATTAAATGCTGGAGCGCCTCCAGAGCCTGCTGGTGGGCTGTCGCTGCATCAGACCCTTTACTTTGAAAATTTGCGGTGAGCGCCGCCAGTCGCTGCTGGGTTTCGGGGTTGTATGCACTCAGCTTGGCAGAAAGGACCGTTTGATGAAAGGCCTCTCGCTGAGCCAAAACGGTGGTGAGCACGGCAATGCCGATGCTGCCGCCCAGTTGACGGGTTAGATTATAGAACCCCGACCCTGCCGATATATCTTGCTTTGGCAGAGAACCCAGAGTTGCCAAACTAAGGGGCAAAAACATCATTACCGTGACGGCCCCCCGCCAGACTAACGGCCAGAATAGTTCGTCAGTGCCGCTCTGGGGTGTGATTTGGGCCAGAGTAAACATCACGGCGGCAGTGCCAATCGCTCCGAAACCAATTAAAAGTCTGGGATCGATTTTGCCGGAGAGTTTCCCTAGTGCCACCATCACGATCGCAGATGATAATGCCCCTGGCGCTAAGAGCAACCCCGTTTGAGTAGCTGAAAAGCCTAAAACACTTTGGGTAAAGAGAGGGACGGCAAATAAAGCACCGTAGAGTCCCATTCCCAAGATGCCGGAATAGAGACTGCCTGCGGCTAGAGAACGATGCCGCAAAACGCGTAGGTCCACCGCAGGGGCTTTAACCCTTAGCTCTCGCCAGATAAAGAGGCTTAGACCAATCGCAGCGGTAATCGCCAACAACGTGATTCCCCCTGAGTCAAACCAGCCATCGGCTTCGCC
>JBAUJD010000660.1:0-6007 GCA_049683515.1 Thermosynechococcaceae cyanobacterium
ATCTTGGGTAATCAAGTCTTGAAGCTGCTCAACGATCGCAGCATCAGCCGTAACGCAGGGAACCCCCATTGCTAGACAGTTACCCAAGAAAATTTCAGCAAAGCTTTCACCGACGATCGCATCAATACCCCACTTCGCTATAGCCTGGGGGGCGTGTTCTCGCGAAGACCCACAGCCGAAGTTACCGTTCACCACTAGAACTTTCGCACCCTGATATTGAGGTTGATCAAACGGGTGCTGACCCTGGGTTTGCTTGCGGTCATCAGCAAAGACCTGTTCTCCTAACCCATCAAAGGTGACGCAGCGTAGAAACCGAGCCGGAATGATGCGATCTGTATCAATATCGTTGCCCTGTAAAGGAATGCCAGGGCCGGAAATAGTTGTGATTTTGCTCATGGGTGTTGCAGTGATGTTCCAACAGAGGATAGGGATTAAAGCTGACCTGCGATCGCAAGTTTCATTTCTCGGACGGCTCGTTCTAGACCGACGAGGACCGAGCGGCTAATGATGGTGTGGCCGATGTTGAGTTCTTCCATGCCCTCTAGGCAGGCAATCGGGTAGGTGTTCCAGTAGGTGAGGCCGTGGCCTGCGTTCACCCGCAGTCCTAGCGAGATCGCTTGCTTGCAGCCCTGGGCTAAAATCTCTAGCTCTTTGGCTTGGGCTACTTCGCCCTTTGCTTCTGCATAAGAACCGGTGTGCAGCTCAATGAACTTGGCCCCTACCGCCGCCGAGGCTTCAATCTGGGCTTTGTCTGCATCGATAAATAAGCTGACCGGAATATTTGCAGATTGCATCTTGCCAACGGCATCAGTGAGATAGGACTGTTGACCAACAATATCGAGTCCCCCCTCGGTGGTGACTTCTTCGCGCTTTTCGGGCACGAGGGTCACATAATCCGGCTGAATGTCGAGGGCAATGCCCACCATCTCTGCGGTGGCAGCCATCTCTAAATTGAGGTGAGTACGAACTGTTTCTCGCAGCAGGCGCACGTCTCGATCTTGAATGTGACGGCGATCTTCTCTGAGGTGGACAGTGATGCCGTCTGCTCCAGCGAGTTCTGCTAAGACAGCCGCAGCCACGGGGTCAGGTTCTACCGTGCGACGGGCTTGGCGAATGGTGGCAACGTGGTCAATATTGACGCCTAAAGTGGGCAAGGTCTTATCCTCTATGTTCCTGAGAAATAGTCTAAATCATTACCTTTCTGTGCGGCAGGCCGCAAGCTTAGTGCCATCCTTGTTGGGCTTGGTCCAGAACGTAGGCAGAGACCGCCTGTATTTCTGGGGCGCTGAGGGTGTTGGCGTAGGCTGACATGTTGTTTTTACCGTGGGTGACCAGGGTTGCGATCGCATCCACTGTATCGACTTCATTTTTCTGCAGCGCCTTTAGCTTCAGATTCTTGCCCCGTCGCAGGATGTTTTTGCCCTGGGGATGGCAGCCTGCACAATGGGTTTCAAATAAAGCAGCTCCATCTGATTGGGCTGCTAGTGAGGGTGAGGCAATGCCTGTCGTGATAGTCAGGAACAAGAGTGCAGCTAAAAATAGGCGCATTTTGGTCATGCTTTGATGGGACTTAAGAACTACTGTATCAATCCACGGACCTTGCCGTAGGGCATTCGGATACAGTGAGAATAGAAGTACACCTTATGACAGCAGGCATATCATGAGTGTTCAAGCCGAATTCAAAGCGATCGCCCCACCCTTGCGACGGGATGAATTGGGTGGGATTCGTATTGGTCAAAGCCGTGTGACGCTTGATAGCTTATTGGCTGCTTACCATAATGGCTCTACTCCAGAAGAGATTGCGATTCAGTATTCGGTCCTTTGCCTTGCAGATATTTATGCAACGATCGCTTACTATCTTGCCCATCGTGAGCAGCTTGATGTCTACCTAGAACGACGCCAACAGGAAGCTCAGCAGAATAGAGAGCAACTAGCCCAAAGGCACAATTTGACTAATCTTAGAGAACGCTTACTTGCTCGATCTCAGTCCCAAAAGGCTTGATGTTCAGTGCTTCTTCTTGCTGACGAAAATTTTAATGGAGCAATACTGAGAGGGCTAATCAGACGATTGCCTGAATTGGATATCGTTCGTGTTCAGGATGTCGGTTTGATTCATGCGGATGATCCCACAATTCTGGAGTGGGCGGCGAATCACCAGCGAATTCTGCTCACTCATGATGTGGCGACTATCACCCTGTATGCCTACGAGCGTATCAAACAGGAATTGTCCATGCCTGGAGTCGTCGAGGTAATCGCAACGGCCCCTATTGGGCAGATTATTCGTGATCTTGAACTCTTTATCCTGTGCAGTCAACCTGGTGAATACGAAGGTCAGATCCTATTCATTCCGTTCCCTTGAGCACACGATCTCACTTTTCAGCAAAAGGCTCAGACTCTTTCAAGCAGTAAAGTAATATCTGTGAGGTTAGGAGCATGGCCCACATATATGAGTCTGTTGATATGGGTGCCTATATGAAAACAACTATTGATATCAATGACGCTCTGCTGATAGAAGCCAAACAACTAGCGGCAAAGCAACAGCAGACTCTTAAGAGTGTCTTGGAAACAGCTTTACGTCAGTTTCTGGAAGCGAATGCTGATCGTAGTTTTTCATTTAATCTGTCCAAGCTCCTCCTTAGAAAGCCCCAGTCGCTTACGCAACACTCTCCGTGTCGCCTCTTCTAGGCGAATCTCCTCTGCCCGCGCTTGCACCTGCTCCTGTCGCTTTGAGGGCAAGCGATTGATCACTTCATCTAGCGTTGTGGACATTCTTAACTCTCCTATATTTGTTAAAGGAATGTTGCCACTCTTCATGATGGTAGCTTCTGGGCCACACCATCACTGCCCCGTGCGATATTGGCTAGGATAGTGGAACCCAAAGGATAAGTAGAGCCACCACCGATGACTGCCATTAGTCTCAACTTAAAGCCTCTCGCTTCAGAGCTGACCCATGAGCAGTTCTATGAGTTATGCATGGCAAACAAAGAAATTGCAATGGAACGCAGTGCAATAGGAGAGTTGATCATTATGCCCCCAGTAGGCGGTGAGAGCGGAGAAAAAGAAGCAGACTTCATCATTGATTTAGGTATTTGGAACCGTCAGACCAAACTCGGCAAGGTCTTCAGCTCCTCAACCGTCTTCAAGCTGCCCCGTGGGGGAGATCGCTCTCCTGATGCTGCTTGGGTCAAGCTAGAACACTGGAATCGCCTAACGCAAGAACAGCAAAAGAAATTCCCGCCGTTGTGTCCTGATTTTGTGATTGAGCTGCGCTCTGAAAGCGACCGTTTGAAGCCGCTTCAGGCAAAAATGCAGGAATACCTTGATAGTGGCCTTCGCCTGGGCTGGTTAATTAACCCTCAAGATCAAACCGTCGAGATCTACCGACCAGCAAAGGCTGTAGAAGTTATTGAATACCCAGCAACTCTCTCTGGCGAAGATGTCTTACCTGGATTTATCCTTGATCTTCAATAGGCCACAATTGGCAGCAAACATTTCAAGCGACGGTTCAAGCTTTCAGAGGCTGGGTCGATCTTGCGATCGCAACCCTCGAATCCCCACCGCAATGACTCCCAGACACAGTAGCCCCATCACACCCGCCAACGGATTGTCATTAACCCCCGTCACCCACTGCGGCACGGCCCCTGTATAAGACACCCAATCGCCCACATCAATGCAGTAATAGGCCCATACCAAACCGGCATGGAGTCCCATTGCTAGACCTAGGCGACCATTGAGCGATCGCTTGCACCACACCAGCGTTGCCCCTAGCAGCAACAGACCAAAAACCTGAGGCAAACCCTTCACAATCTCTGGCCAAGGCTTGATGTAGTGCAGCGCTGCAAAAATAGCGCTGCTGGTCACCAAAGCCGCCCCCAAAGAATAATCTTTCTCTAGCTCGTGCAACAGCCAACCCCGAAAAAACAGCTCTTCCGCGAAGCCCACCGCCAAGGCCACCGCTAACCCCGCAAAAATGAGCGCGATTCCCGGTGCCTGACGCCAGACGAGCCACCCCAGCACTGACTCCAACGCCAACAGAAGCCCCAACGAGAGGCTCCCGATCGCAACACCCAGCAAAAGCCCTTTAAAATTGTGCCCACTGAGATCTAGGCCATAGTTCTGTAGCGGTGATTTATAGCCGTAACACCGCTTAGACCAGTGATAGAGCCAAGCGATAAACAGCAGATAGAGCAAAATCAGCGCCACGTTACCGGCACTGCCCCAGAGTTGAATCAAAATCAGAGCCGGAAGGCTCCAAGCCAGCAGTAATAGTCCAAAAAAGACTCCCATTCTGACGGGAGCCGAACGGTGCGCCCATTGACGCAGGTTCATGCCGCGTTACTCATCGGGTTCGATAGTGCTCGTCAAACCATGCATCTTCATCGTTTCACAATAAAACTCTGCAGGCTCTAGGGCGCAGGTTGTAACGAGGGCAATCCCATTGGCGTGGGCCTCCATCATGATGCCGACCGCCTGAGGCTGGGTGAGGCTATTGACTGTTGTAAGCAGGACTTCAACCACGTGCTCCATGGAATTGAAGTCGTCATTGTGCAGTAAGACCCGGTATCGAGGCGCAAGTTTACGAACCGTTGCTTGTTTGTCGATGGTTTCAACAGACATGATCTTAACTCTTTGCAAATTAGGGGTGAACGGTTGCCTATCGTGTCGTATTGTAACGCTGCTGCCTAGCTGCTAACAAGTTGAGACAGGCCATTTCAACTCTAAACCGTCTTGCCCACCGCAGCGGTTTTGCCTGCCGCTGTTTTGATAACTTCGACCAATGCCGCAAGATCAACCTCTGACAACGAGAGGCCGGAGGGAAATAGCTCAGAGCACTCGTAGACCGTCATGTGTTCAAGCTGATGTGCTTGAGTCGCCACTGTAGAATCAACGATCACAAAGGGCAGTGCAAAGAGAGGAGAGTTTCGACTAAGGCTCAGGAGTAGAGAGGGATCAGGACTGGTGTAGAGCATCACCCTGGGTTTCCAGATTGGGAGTAGCCATTCAGCCTCTTCTAGGGTTTCGATGGCAACCACCTGGCAGCCTTGAAGGTTAAGGCGTTGACTCAAAGTTGTGACTCTAGTGGGATCCCCCCCCTGAGCCGTTGTTTCTAGGTGTAGGATCGTCAGCCGGTTTGATGCTTGCACCGTAGAGGAAACAGGATTGGAAATCCCCTGGATTGTTTTGACTTGCCCATTTTTAGGGACGATTTTTGAAGACCCCAAAGTCCGATCTAGGCATTGCGAGACTATCTCATTTGTAATGGGCAAAGCTAGAATGTGCTGCACTCCGCTCTGTTCTTTCTGGGCTTGAACGGCGTCACCCACGACCACAACTGGCGCTTTGTTGGACCTGTGATTGAGTAGCGTCAACAGTTGCTGCGACGATGGCTGGAGGTTCGATTGAGCCAAAAAGATGGCAACAGGTTGAAGCTGATGGATCGCCGCAATCGCCTCAAGTCCAGCTTGAGTCACCACCGCTTGATAGCCCTGAGCGTTTAGACCTTTGGTTAAGGCAGTAATGATCTGAGCCTGGGCTGATTGGTTTGTCGCGCCCTGATCGGTGGTGACGATCACCACAAGACGCTCACTTAGTTGTTGGATCAACTGAGGGTCTGTCGAAATAGCCGCTAAATTGGGTGGAATGATTAAGCTCGTTTCAGTTGAGTGAGAGGCCGTCAGGGTGCCGTGATGGAGGTGGGCGAGGTGATGGGCAATAGATTGGTGCAGAGACTGAAGAGGTGGGCTATATCCCCGTTCAAGCTCTATTTGAATGGCCCCTTTGCCTGAAATGAGTGCCTCGGTGACCGAGACGGTAAAGCAAATCCAACCTCCGAGGGGCTTCACCACCAGTCTGATCGGGCGATTCATCGACCCATGATGGCGGAGCAAGGCAACCAAAATACGTCGTAGATGACTTCGATCTGCAATCAGAGCCGGAATCTGTTCGTCAATGTCTAGCTGTATGGCTGGACGGGAGCCTGAATTGGGCTGTTCTGTGGGGGCGGTTG
>JBAUJD010000661.1:0-7322 GCA_049683515.1 Thermosynechococcaceae cyanobacterium
TTTCAATTTGAACTTTTTGATACCTTAGCAAAAACTGAAATCTGCAACGCAAATCAACCTTAGTGGCAGATCAGCATTCGGCATGGACCGCAGAGCGGTAAAATAAATTGCCGATTGTTCTAACGCAGCCATAATGATCTCCACTAATGACTTTCGTACCGGCACCAGTATCGAAATGGACGGCTCTGTATGGCGGGTAGTTGAATTCCTGCATGTCAAGCCAGGGAAAGGCTCTGCCTTTGTGCGGACCAAGCTCAAGAACGTCCGAGGCGGCAACGTCATGGAGAAAACCTTTAGAGCAGGTGAAATGCTGCCCCAGGCCAATTTAGAAAAGTGCGATATGCAACACACCTATAAAGAAGGTGACCAATACGTCTTCATGAACATGGAGACCTATGAAGAAACCCGCATGAGTACCGATGAAATTGGCGATGGCGTTAAGTACATCAAAGAAGGAATGGATCTCAAAGTCATCCTGTGGGACGGTCGAGTGCTAGAGGTGGAGTTGCCGACTTCAGTGGTTTTAGAGATTACAGAGACTGACCCCGGTGTTAAGGGAGACACGGCCACAGGCGGTACGAAGCCTGCCATTCTTGAGACCGGCGCTCAAGTGATGGTGCCCCTCTTCATTGCCAAAGGAGAACGCATTAAAATCGATACGCGAACAGACTCCTATCTCGGACGCGAATAGGAGGATATGGCAATGGATTTTGACCTCAATCAACTCCGCGAGCTGCTGGCAATTCTCAATCAGACTGATATTGATGAGTTGTCCCTGAAAAGCACTGACTTTGAACTCACCATTCGCAAGGGTAATAACCCCGGTGCCACCACCGTTGTTACAGCCGCCCCCTCCCCTCCCCTAGAGCCGACGATACTAGAGGCTCTGCCTGAAGCTGAACCCACTCCGCCTCCTGGACCTGACAAAAAATGGGTGAAGGTGACATCGCCAATGGTGGGGACGTTCTACCGCGCCCCTGCCCCCGAGGAACCTTTTTTTGTAGAAACAGGCGATCGCATCCAGAAAGACCAAACGCTGTGCATCATTGAAGCCATGAAGCTCATGAACGAGCTAGAGGCCGAAATCAACGGCGAAGTGATGGAAATTTTGGTAGAAAATGGCGAACCCGTAGAATTCGGTCAGACTTTGATGTACATTAACCCCGCAAAGTAAGCTCACGCGATCCCTCAAGACAATATCTCCGCTGAGTCTGAGATGCTGCCGTCGGGCATGATGGTGTCTTGAAAAATCGCAGCGGTTAAATCAGTATTGGCTAAATTCGCACCAAATAGATTGGCTCCACTCAGGTCTGCGCCCTTAAAATTTGCGCCTCGCAGATCGGCCTGTTGAAGCTGACTGCCGCATAGGGTGCTGTTGCTTAACGTTGCATCTTTAAGGCTGGCATATTTAAGACAGGCACCGGCCAAAACGGCATAACTCAAAAATGCGCTGTCAAGGTTTGCTTCTGTTAAATTGGCACCACTTAAATTAGCCCCAAAAAGTTTGACCTTGGTCAGGGTGGCCCGATTTAGCTCCGCTAAGATCAGGTCCGCTCCATGTAAAGATGCATTTTTAAAGTTGGCCCCATGAAACGTACCGTGACTCAGATGAGCAAGACTCAGTTGAGCATTGGGCAACTCAATGCCATTGAAGTTCCGTTCTCCCTGGGCGTAGCGGTGCAGAAGTTCTTCAGGAGTCATGTCTCACGGTATGAACAGCTCAAAGCTACCCCCTATCTTACGGCTCTTATTCTCTGTGGCAAGGATTAACTCGCTCTGAGTGGGTCTAGCCAGCGTAAGACGGTCTTCTCTAACTGCTCTAGCTCACGATAAACGCCCTGTCGAATCCATTGGCCGACAGCGTCAAAGGGTGTAAATACTTCACCCGATTTCCAGTTGAGATCTGGCCCCATCGGTGTGAGGTGGTTGCCTGCCAATCGATGCGTTGAGATCATTCCCGGAAAGCGCTGCTCTAACATTTCAGCGAGTTTCAGCGTCTGGTCGAGGGTATCGTTGGAGAACTTGACGAGCAAATTACGGCGCACTTGATAATGCTCTTGAACCAAAAGCTCTGTTTCCGCTGGGGGTGGGTCAAATCTGACTGGGGCATTGGGACTCAAAAGCTCAGCAAAGGGAATAGCCTGTTCTGCATTCTCGTTATTAAACGAGATTAATACGTTGCCCGCCCGCTCAATTTTGTAGAGGCTACCCAGCATCAAATGCAGCTTACAGCCCATGCTGTGCCCGAGACCATAGATGGGCAAAAAACGCTTGAGGCGATTGCTGTCGTGGAGCTTTGTCTGGGCGGCGGCAAAGTTAGTGGCAATAGAATGGACGACTCCAAAATGATCGACAACGGTTTCAAAAGGGGTGGCAATAATGGCATATCCCTGTTGATAGAGAGACTCTAGCAGGCGGCGATAGGTGGTCTGAGGTGCGCCACCGATAAAGGCTCCACCGAGAAAATGAATGACGGCAATGGGATGACGGGGGAGCAGAACCCAATTGCCAGCAATGTATTGCCAGTTCATTGGGGGTCTCGCTGCGAAAGTTCAGAAGGGGGGCGATCGCAACTCCAGGCCCACCAGGCTTGACCACAGTGGCACTGATAAAACTCTTGCCACTGGCGCTTAAACTGATCTGAGACAACAGGAGAACGGCGGTTAATCCAAACCTGCTCTGCTTCAAGGCTGCTGGCTTGGCAATTGGGACAATCAAAACCGTGGGCGTGGACTGAGGTTTGGGTCCAGCTTGGCGCTACGGGGGCAAAAGGATTCATAGGCAGTATCAGCAGCTTTCCTATTTTGAAGCTCAGTTTTCTGGGGAGCGATCACAGCTCTATTGTAAGTTGTTCTCCCGATGGGAGTCAGCCGTTGGGGGCCGCAATATCTGTTCTCTTTACTAAAGACAACAAAGGGCTGAATCGTATAAGAATAGATGGTTCTGGGTCATAGATGACCAATGGCTCTCATGGGTAGAAATAGAGCACCACTACAATACAGGTAGGCTATTTAGAAAAAGGATTGGGGGACTTATCGAAACGATTTACGGAAACCTGCAAGGACTTAAGCCCAGCCATATCAAGCAGCTTAAGCGCCTCTATCATCAAAGGCTCCCCGGAGATTGCGTTACGACGCCGGAATTTGCCCAGCGTTTAGCAGCCATTAGCAGCGAGATTCATCAGCCCATCTGTAGCTATCTCAATCGACGGGGACAGGTGATTCGGGTGGGTGTAGGATCACCTCACCAGACCCAGATCCCACCGCTGGAACTGCCGCGCTACGGGGCTGAGCGCTTGTGTGGAATCCGCTGTGTTGCCACGAAGCTGAAGCGAGAAGCGCCGAGTGAATCGTCACTGACGGCGATGGCGCTACAAAGGCTTGATGCCCTCGCGGTACTGACGCTGACAGGGGAAGGCTTTGAACGACGAGGCGGGGGTGCAACAGGCTACGTTAAAGATACTTACTTGGCCCATCTGATTCCCCATCCAGAAATGCCCTGGACGACAACACCGCCCCTAAGCCTAGATCAGCTTAGCCAGCAAGATTTTTTGGCGCTTGTCGATGGGTTAGAGAATGAATTTAGACAGGCTATTGCCCAGCAAGCAGATGTGAAGGGCGATCGCGTCCTTCTCGTCGGCCTCATGGTGCAGCAGGATACGGTGCTGCGCTTCCAGGAAGGGCTAGAGGAACTCGCGATGCTCGTCGATAGCGCAGGCGGCACGGTGTTAGAAACAATGCGGCAAAAGCGGACCCAGCCTCATCCCCAAACGGTGGTAGGTCAGGGCAAGGTGCAAGAGATGGCGCTGCGGGCGCAGACGTTAGGCGCGAATCTGATTGTGTTTGATCGTGATTTGTCGCCAGCACAGGTGCGAAATTTAGAGACCCAGATCGGGATTCGGATTTGCGATCGCACCGAGGTCATTCTCGATATCTTTGCCCAACGCGCCCAGTCCCAAGCCGGTAAACTCCAGGTCGAACTGGCTCAGCTTGAATATCAGCTTCCCCGTTTATCGGGTCGTGGGTTGGCGATGTCTCGACTAGGGGGCGGCATCGGTACGAGAGGCCCAGGGGAAACCAAGCTAGAAACCGAGCGGCGGGGCATTCAACGACGCCTCAGTCATCTGCAAAAAGAAGTCGATCAGCTTCAGGCCCATCGATCACGAATGCGTCAGCGCCGTCAACATCAGGGCGTCCCCTCTGTGGCGGTGGTGGGCTACACCAATGCGGGTAAGTCAACGTTGCTCAATGCTCTCACAAATGCAGATGTCTATACCGCCGACCAGCTTTTTGCGACGCTAGATCCAACCACGCGGCGACTGAGGCTGACAGTTCCTGACAGCCATGAGCCACTGCCTTTGCTCCTGATCGATACAGTGGGCTTTATTCACGAGTTGCCGCCGCCCTTGGTCGATGCCTTCCGGGCCACCTTAGAAGAGGTCACTGAAGCTGAAGCGCTGCTACATGTAGTGGATTTGTCGCATCCGGCTTGGGAGCATCACATTCAGTCGGTGATGGAGATTTTGACGACAATGCCGGTGACGCCGGGGCCAATTTTGATTGCTTTTAACAAGATCGATCAGGTGGATGCTGAAACTCTTGAACATGCAAAAGAGGAGTTTCCCCAGGCGGTGTTTATTGGGGCGTGCGATCGCATCGGCTTTGAGACCCTGCGGCAGCGGTTAGCTCAATTGATAACCTATGCCGTTTCTGTTTAGAAATGTTTGACTCTACCTGTAAGTTTCTCGCCGAGAGCTTCTCCAGTGATTTCGCCTCCTGGCTTCTGGGGGAATCCATCCCCCTCACGCAAATGAGTCCATCAGAACTCTCTCTAGAGCCAATCCGAGCAGATGCCTTGATTTTTCTGGCATGTGCAGACAAAATTCTGCATCTAGAATTCCAGACCGAACCGGATCCCACAATGGCCTTTCGAATGATAGACTACCGCCTCCGGGTCTATCGTCGATTTCCTCGCAAGCAGGTAAAGCAAGTGGCGATCTACTTGTCACCATCCAAAAAGGCATTAGTCTATCAAACAGCCTTTGAGATTCCTGGGACTCGCCATGAATTTGAAGTCATTCGCCTCTGGGAACAACCGACCCAGATTTTTCTGAAATCACCAGGTTTGTTACCATTAGCCGTTTTAACTCAGACTCAGGATCGGGCTGCAACGCTAAAGCAAGTTGCGAAAGTCATTGACAACCTCTCAGAGCCACGAATACAGAGTAATGTTGCCGCGTCAACCGGCATTCTAGCAGGGTTATTATTAGAAAAGAACTTTATCAACCAGGTGCTACGGAAGGACATCATGCAGCAATCTGTTATTTACCAGGAATGGAAAGAAGAATTTCTACAGGAAGGCCGACAGGAAGGCCGACAGGAAGGCCGACAGGAAGGCCGACAGGAAGGCCGACAGGAAGAATGCCTATCACTCGTTCTTCGCCAACTTGACCGGCGGATTGGCTCTCTGAGCACAAATTTAGAAACTGCTGTTCAAGCATTATCTCTTGAGCAACTTGAATCATTGGGTGAAGCCTTGCTCGATTTTGCAGTGTCGTCTGATTTAGAGAACTGGCTACAAAAGCATCGATAAGTGCAGAAAATCTCGGATCACTGAAAAAGCTAAGCTGCACGCAGCACAGGGACTTCGGTAAACTCTATGAGACGATGAAAGAAATTATAGTTGGATGCTATCCAATTCTGCTGTCGCGCTTGAAGGTGCCGTAGTGCTCTCCAAAGGATTTGAAATCGAAGTCTACACCGGCACACCCGAAGGTGAAGTGATCGGGTTCTCGGATCGGATTACTGCCGAACTAGAGGGTTTTGTCCGTGAACCAGACAGCCGCAATGTAGAGTACACGACCTCCCCGGCCTATTGCTACGAGCCGATCATGTGCGATCTGCTACAGCCTCGGGTGCGGCTGCGTCAGTATCTCAGGCAGTTGGGCGACTACACTATCATGCCAG
The DNA here is from genome assembly GCA_049683515.1 of Thermosynechococcaceae cyanobacterium. Lineage (GTDB taxonomy): Bacteria > Cyanobacteriota > Cyanobacteriia > Thermosynechococcales > Thermosynechococcaceae > RCC1774. The sequence goes on from JBAUJD010000661.1 coordinate 5,967, forward strand.
GGAGTACGCTGGCATTAGGGGGCAGCGATCGCTTCCATCGCTCTGACCCCAGTAACCCCTACCACACCTATATTGAACAAACCTACGGCACGACCGTGGTCACCGCTAGCGTTCATATTAACGTCGGCATCCCTGACCCTGAGTTCCTGATTAAAGCCTGTCGTCTCATCCGTCTTGAAGCACCGCTGTGGTTGGCTCTTACGGCATCATCTCCATTTATAGATGGCAAAGCCACGGGCAATCATTCGTCACGCTGGGCAACGTTCCCGAAAACACCGGCTCAGGTGCCGCTATTCAAACATCACGGTCACTTTATTGGCTGGACTCAAGCGCAGTTGGATGCCGGTACGATGCAAAACGTTCGCCATCTGTGGAGCGCCGTGCGTCCCAATGGTAACCGCCGCCCCTACGACCTCAATCGCCTAGAACTCAGAATTTGTGATTTACCGTCAAGTCCGATTAGTTTGTTGGCGGTGACGGCGTTGTTAGAAGGTCGGCTACTGCAGCTTATGGCTAATCCAGATCTCGACCCGCTGGTGTCGAGTCAGTGGCGAGAGGAACCCGAAAAGTTGGCAGAACTGGCCGATGCCAATGAAGCAAAGGCTGCAAAACTGAGTCTAGATGCTGAATTGATCCACTGGCAAGATGGTCGGACTCTGCTCGCGCGCGACTGGATTGCGGAACTCTATGAGCAGGTGTGGCCCATTGCGAAGCAGCAAGGCTTTAGCTGTTTCTTATCTCCGCTGAAGCGGATCTTAACGGAGGGTAATGAAGCCCAGAAATGGCTGGGACTCTATAATCAAGGTGTGAGTCCTGACGCGATTGTCAAACATGCAATAACATCGATGCTGCAAGAAGAGAACGAACTCAAAGATAGTCTCTGCGAGCCGGTCACCGTTTAAAGCCCCATGGTTCGTGTTGTTTTAGTTCATCCACAAATACCGCCTAATACGGGGGCTATTGCCCGCACCTGTGCCGCTACAGAGACAGAGCTGCATCTAATTGAGCCATTGGGGTTTGAAATTAGCGATCGCCACCTCAAACGGGCCGGGTTAGACTACTGGCCCTATGTCAAACTCACCTGCCACAGCTCTTGGGATGCCTTTGCTGAGTTTAGTCAAGCCCAAGGAGGCCGCTGGGTTGGCTTTAGCAAATCTGGCAAGACCAGCTATCTCAAGTATGCCTTTGCGGCTGATGACTGGCTGTTGTTTGGCTGCGAGACAGCGGGACTACCGCCAGAGGTTGTATCTGTTTGCGATGAACTTGTCCAAATTCCCATTAGTCAGCCCAAAGTTCGCAGCTTCAACCTTTCGGTTAGTGCTGCTTTGGGGCTATTTGAGGCTCGCCGTCAGTTGG
>JBAUJD010000662.1:0-8043 GCA_049683515.1 Thermosynechococcaceae cyanobacterium
CCACTGGCACTACCGCTGTAGCCCGTGTAATTAACGGTTTCAAAACGAACAATGACGGGATATTTGCTGGTCTCACTAGAGTCAACAGATGCCACTGTGCCAATTTCTCTATACCAATAGGACTCGGGACGGAGAATTTTTACCTTAGAACCGCGCTTAACCATAAATCTTAATACCTATAATTGATGTGAAAAAGGATCAATTACTCCCAGCCTACTACGCTCTTGGCTCTCTGCAGGTCTCTGCTTTATGAACATTTATAAATTCACTAGCGTTGATAGACTGGCAGCGTGAAGTGGAAACAGCTCCCCTTGTTGGGAGGAGAATCGACCCAGATTTGACCGAAGTGCGCCTTCACAATGCGCTGACAAAGTGTGAGGCCCATACCATAGCCTTCTTGGCCTTGGTCACGACTGAGGCGAAATCGGTCTTTAAAAATGTATTGTTGCTTCTCTTGCGGGATGCCAGGGCCATCGTCTTGAATACTCACCTGTATCTTTTGTGTGGTGCGATGCAAGGCCGAAATTCGGATCAATCCACCTTTGGGAGTGTATTTAGCCGAATTTTCGAGCAGATTGATGAGCACCTGCCTGATTTGATCGGCGTCGCCATGCACCTGCGGTAGATCTGAGGGCAGATCTGCTTCTAGGGTCTGAGACTTATCGGCAAATCGGCCCTCTAAGCCCTCTAGAGTCTGTTGGCATAAAACCACTAGATTCAATTTCTTAGGTTGAATTTTAAGGGCGGGACTATTTTCCTGTGATGCATCAAGCATATTGACAATCATCCGCTCGATCACTTTGATCTGAGTGCGAGCATGATCCACTAACTTGATCAGCGTTTCGGGTGATAGGAGCTTCTGGCGATCGCCATTCCATTGACCCTCTAGCGTTTCGATTGCGATCGCAGCAGCCGTCAGTGGATTCCTTAGATCATGGGCCATCATTGCTGCCACTCGATCTTTAAAACGAAGCTGTTCCTGCAGCGCCTCGTTTTCTTGCTGGAGTCGAAAAATCTCATCCGAGAGCTTCATCACCTGGGTAGAGCGCGCCAGAGAGGGCAGCTTTCCTTCTTCTGGCTGTATCTCTAGCTCTTGCTCCCAGTAGGGCCAACACTCTTGAAGCTGCTCTAAAAAGTTGGTCCCAGCCAGCACCTGGGATGGCTCAGGATGAATTTTGACCAGGGCCGGCGTTACCACCAGTCGATAGTACTCCACCAAATAAGGCTGCTCAGAAACCTCCACAACGTGTAGCTTCACGGTGTAGTCTGCCTGCAGAGCGTCTAGATAGTCACGGACTCGCTGAATTTGTTCCTGCGCAGTTGCCTGCCGCTCAACAAAGAGCAGTAATTCCAACAGTGGCCTGGGGCGGCCTGAGTTTTGTGTTGAAGGAGGCAACATGCAGAAGGACTGGAAAGCGACCCAACAGTCTGCTGAGCCAAGAGAACAGTAAACTTTTAAACAGACTATTAAATAAATCTTAATTTATTTCGGTTCATCTGCCGAAATAAATCTTGCAGATACGCTGTCAAGGCATTGATGAACGGGGTCTTGAAATTCTCAATATGGTGGAGCGATAGTTAACCATGCTAAAACTAGATTTGGCGAGTCTTCTGAGCGAGAGGCCCTATCTTCTTTGTCAATGCAGCCATTCAATCATGACGCCCAGACGGTGATGTTGTCAGACAACATTAACTTAGAGGCAGCGAATCAAACTTTAAGGAACGCACCAGCGGAGCAAGTCATCACTTACGCCTATGAGACCTTTGGTTCAGGGCTAGTGATGAGTACAAGCTTCGGGATTCAGTCGGCGGTCATGCTGCATCTAGCAACGCAACTTGTTCCCAATATTCCAGTCATTTGGATTGATACAGGGTACTTGCCTGCCCAGACCTATCAATTTGCTGAGCAGCTTATCCAACGACTGCAGCTCAATCTCAAGGTTTATCAGTCTTCTATGAGTGCAGCTCGAATGGAGGCGCTTTACGGCAAACTCTGGGAGCAGAATACAGTTGAGGCACTCAACCAATACGATCAAATTCGCAAGGTAGAGCCAATGCAGCGGGCGCTACAGGACTTAGGGGCAACGGCTTGGCTGGCAGGACTGCGGCGCGATCAAACCAACTATCGCCAAAATCTACGGGTGGTGGGTCAACAGGCAGGCTGCTACAAACTCTTACCGATTTTAAGCTGGACCTCTAAAGATATTTACGAATATCTCACCACCCATGATCTGCCCTACCATCCCTTTTTTGATGAGGGTTATGTGACGGTGGGGGATTGGCATTCAAGTCGGCCCATGATGGCGGATGATGACAGCGATCGCAACACTCGATTCCAGGGCTTAAAACAAGAATGTGGTCTGCACCTACCGCAGACTTTAGGGGAATCGCAGAGTTTAGATTCGAGTAGTCTTTAAGATTGGGTAATGGGTCATCGGTAATGCGTAAGTGAACGGTTCTACGTTATGGATTGTGGCTTTGCCCCCGGTCGCAGGCGGCATTATTGGCTATTTCACCAATGATGTCGCGATTAAGATGCTGTTTCGGCCCTATCGAGCGATCAAGGTTGGCGGCAAGGCGCTACCGTTTACCCCGGGGCTGATTCCAAGAAATCAGACTCGGCTGGCGCAAAAGGTGTCAGACGCCATCATGACGTCACTGTTAACGCCAGAGGAGCTGCAGGCAATCGCACAACGCCTCCTGCAAACGGAGCGTATTCAGGGTGTTATTTTATGGCTGCTGCGTCTGGCGCTCGATCAGGTGAAGGCCGACAAGAAAGAGAAAACCGCCGCAATATTGGCGCTCATTCTCCATGATTTTGCCAGTCAGTCCCTACCAAGACTGGTGGCTGAGTTAGCAGAGCGTGATGACTTTTTAGAAGGCCAGCTCGATCAAATTTTTGACCAGATTGTCTTAGATCTAAAGCTCAGCGAAAACCAGGCCCAGCAGCTTTCGGATTGGATCTTAGATGATATTTTCCCTGCGAAAACGCTGCGCTCAATCCTCACGGACTTTTTGACCGATCGCAACATTGCCACCCTAGACGAAGGGTTTAGGAGCCGGACTAGCGGCACGTACTGGCTGGTTGCCAACACCGTAGGGGCCGAAAGTACCCTGGTGCGGTTTCGCACATTTATGATTGAAGAACCCCGTGCGGCCAAACTGGTTCTCCAAGATCTAATCGCCTCGTTGGGGATGCGGCAGGGCTTAACGGAATGGTTCTCTGGCTTTTCACTGCAGACGTTACCTAATAAAACGCTGAAAGAGCTGCGGCGGGCCTTTAGAGAGAGCGTCCGCAGCTACACCGTTACCCGAGGGGCACAGGTGCTCGAAAAGCTGACTCAATCTCTCGATTGGGACGAGACCGCCAAGGTACTAGTGAAGCGGCTCAGCGTCTCTGAAGCAGTGGTGGACTCGTTAGAGTCTATTAGCGAGGAATTAGCTTTAATTTTAGAACGCTATCTAGAGGGCGTTCTAGAGCAAATCGTGGCGAAGGCGCTTCCCATTCTCAATCTTGATCAGGTGATTCAAGATCGCGTTAATCAAACCCCACCAGAAGATTTAGAGACTGCGATTCAGGGCATTGTTAAGACAGAACTGCAGGCGATCGTTAATCTAGGGGGTGTCCTTGGTATCTTGATTGGGTTACTGCAGTCAGTGTTACTTCTATTACGCTAGAGGCTATCAATTTTCAGACTAGACTGAACTTAGCTAGCAAGGGAGAGCAATCTAACAATGAAAATTGCGAATATCCATGAAGCTAAGACACAGCTATCTAAAATTGCGCTTTATCCTATTTCTGTTTTGCAGGCTTGCACTTTGCAGCGCAAGTCGTAACTGTAGGATTTTGGCATCGATCGCAAACAACTCTGGACGGCTTCTCTACTCTACGTCCTACAATAGGTAGCGATCGCTATATCTCTTAGGCTACCCCTGCATTATCGCCTTTGACTCTGTTTGGTCGAAAGTGGGATGCTCCCGTTTAGTTTTCAAGGGATTCAAATGTCATTCTTGCTGAAGCAGCGCGATCGCATCTCCACACCAGCCAATCACACCTAACTCATAGCAAATCCCCTGCCGCAGCGTTAGATACTGACACTTCGCCGCAAACGGTAACTGCTCTGGCTTAGAAAAATAACCCCGCTCAATAGTTTGATAAATCAAAAGCTGCTGTTCATGCTGCTGTTGATACCGCCGCAGCTCAGCAATGAGAACATCAGGCTTTACCAAATGCCCCGCAAACAGCTTCACCAGCATTTCTTCTTTATGATGAACAATCTTGCTGGGCTGACCGATCCAGCCCACCATTTTTTGCTGGCCCAACGCCGTCAGTGAGAATAGCTTTTTATTGGGGCGACCGGCCTGAGTAATCAGCTCCGCCTCAATCCAGCCCTGGCCTTCTAGCTTGGTTAGCTCTCGATATATTTGCTGGTGACTGGCCGACCAAAAATACCCCACCGACCCATCAAACTGCTTCGCCAAGTCATAGCCACTGCAGGACTTGTCAGCCAAGATCGCCATGATCGCATAACAAAGACTCATATTCACCCATTGACATATTCAAAAAATTGCATATACTCAAAATATGCAACTAAGTGCATACAAATAGATTCGCACACCTTGGAGATTATGATCATGCTTTCAACTGCATCTTCTCTGAAAAAGCCGCAAACTCAGTCCACTTGGTTTAAGGCTCTAGCCCAGCCCGCCCAAGAATTTGCGCCCACAGCCCTTCCGGTTCTGTCTGGAGTCATCCCTTCCGGCCTGCGAGGCTCTCTCTATCGCAACGGTCCGGCTCGACTTGAGCGCGGAGGCCAACGGATGGGGCACTGGTTTGATGGCGACGGTGCCATTCTTGGTGTTCATTTCACTGAAGCAGGGGCGACAGGCGTTTATCGGTAGGTTCAAACCGCAGGCTATCAAGCCGAAGCTGACGCCGGAGCGTTGCGCTACGGCAACTACGGCATGGTTCCCCCCGGTGCATTGTGGAATCGGTTTCGACAGGGCGCTAAAAATGTGGCAAATACATCCGTGATTGCCCTGCCAGATCGTTTATTGGCGCTGTGGGAAGGGGGACAGCCCCATGCCCTCGATTTAGACACACTAGAGACTCAGGGATTAGAAAATCTCGGTAGTCTTGGCGCAGAGCAGCCTTATTCTGCTCATCCCAAGCGCGACCCGCAGACGGGCGACATCTTCAATTTTGGCGTCAGCTATGGCAAAAAGGGAATGCTCCATCTCTATCGCAGCGATAAAACCGGGGCCATTCAACGCCAGAACACGGTGACTTTAGATCACCTGCCGATGATCCATGACTTCGTGTTGGCCGGTCCGTATCTTCTTTTTTGTATCTCGCCCTTGTCGCTGAATCCGCTGCCCTTATTGGCCCGTCTCAAAAGCTACAGCGATTGCCTGAACTGGAAGCCAGAGCTAGGCACTCAAATTTTGGTGATTGATCGCAACACGCTAGAGGTGGTCAGCCGCAGCGAAGCCGAACCTTGGTATCAGTGGCACTTTGGCAACGGCGCTCTCAATGATTACGGCTTATTGGTCGTGGATATGGCGCGTTACCCCGACTTTGACACCAATCAGTTCTTGAAAGAAGTGGCGTCGGGACAAACCAAAGCTGAGGCACCGTCAGCGCTGTGGCGTCTGTGCATCAATCCTAAAACGGGCAAGCTTGAAGAGGCTGATCGGGTTTTAGACCGCGATTGTGAATTCCCGGTCGTTAGCCCCCATGAGGTCGGCCAAGCCTCTCGATATACCTATCTGTCGCTGCGGCGGCAAGATGCCCCCCGAACAGATTTATTTGGCACCATCGGTTGCTTTGACTATCAAACGGGTGAACTGACAGAGGCAGATTTAGGCGAGCATTGTTATGCAACCGAACCGATTTTTGCGCCAGACCCCGATCAGCCTGAGCGAGGGTGGGTTTTGACGGTGGTGTTTGATTGCGATCTCAACCAAAGCGAGGTCTACATTTTTGACAGTGCCCACCTCAACCGCGAACCCGTGTGTCGTCTTGCACTACCCTCTGTGGTCCCCATGGGATTCCACGGGACTTGGCAACCCCAGTAGATTGCATTACGAAAGATTTGAATCTGTATGACACGGGTGATATCCAGATCTTTTGGCTGGGGAAGCGCGTTTATCTTGGCCCAGACGATTCTAAACGCGGCAGCGAAAACTGAAATCGACTTCCCTTGCCTATTTGGCTTTCTACGGTGATGTCTCCCCCCTGCAGTTCGACCAAGCGGCGGGTAATGGCTAACCCCAGGCCCGAACCGCCCGTGTCGCGAGAGCGAGATTGTTGCGATCGCCAAAATCGATCAAACACATGGGTCAACTCTTCAGGAGTAATCCCCATCCCCGTATCCGCCACCGATACCCAAATCTGACGCTGAGCGACCGTTACCCCTACAGTAATGCTGCCCTGTTCGGTATACCGGAGGGCGTTGCCCACCAGGTTTACCAGAATCTGCTCCGTGCGGTCGGGGTCTGCCCAGATCGGTGGTAAATGGGCCGGGGTGTTGAACTGCAGGCTTGGTCCCTCATCGCTGAGCTGCGTCGAGAAATTCTCTTCGACTCGCTCTAGCAACGCGCCGAGGGACACCGCTTTAAAGTGAAGCGGAAGCTGCCCAATTTCTGCCTTGGAGAGCAACTGCAGATCGCTCACCAGCCGCTCTAGCCGCCGCACTTCTCGGATCAGTCGATGGAAGATAGCGGGGGTTGGGGCAATACGCTCGTCAGCCAGCTCTTCTAAGTTGCCCCGCACAATCGTCAAAGGGGTCCGCAGTTCGTGGGCTAAGTCACCGATCAGCTCCCGTCGTTTTTGTTCCACCTGCTCTAGACTGAGGGCCATCCGATTAAAGCTGCGGCTCAGACGATTTATCTCAGGGACAGAGCTGGCCGGTAGACGGGCATTGAGCTGGCCCTCTGCAAAATCACGGGTCAGTGCTTCAATCTGGACTAAGGGAGCCGTAATCCGCTGAGCTACCCAATAGCTGAGCAAGAGTGCTGCCAAGGAGCCAATTGCAATCGACCAGGCCGCACCGGCATGCCATGCTGATGAAAAACCATCCGCCAGGATCTTCTTCAACGGCAAAACCTCAGCCTGATGGAGCACAACATTTTCGAGATGGCTCGTAAAGTAGCGAAAGGAGGCAAAGCGATTAATGATGATGTAGCAGAATTCGCTGACCACCATTACGAGCATGTGAGATAGAAAAAGGCGCGATCGCAACCCCAAGGTTTTTGCCACGGAATGCTCCTCAGCTCTTTTGCTCGGCAGTATCTTCAAACTTATAACCCACCCCTTGAACTGTTTTGACAAAGGTCGGTTGTGTGGGATTCGGTTCAATCTTTTTGCGGAGGCGGGCCACCTGGGTATCGACGACTCGGTCATCGCCAAAGAAATCATCGCCCCACAGATTATCAATGAGCTGGGCACGGCTCCAGACCCGACCCGGATGGCTAAGAAAGGTTTGCAATAGCTTGAATTCTAGGGCCGTTAGGTCTAAGGCTTCAGTCTCTTGTCCCGGTAGATGTCGCTGAGCGGCATGGAGATCGCAATCCACGGTGAAGTGACTGGTTTGATGCGTTGGGGGGGGCGCTTGCTCATGACGGAGACTGCGCCGCAGCAGCGCCCGCACCCTCGCCACTAGTTCTCGGGGGCTAAAGGGCTTGGTCATGTAATCATCAGCGCCGGTGGAGAGGCCAATGATGCGATCGAGTTCTTCGGCTTTTGCGGTCAGCATCAAGATATAGGGATCTTTGCTGAGGGACAGTTGACGAATGCGGGTACAAATCTCTAAGCCATCGAGTCCCGGTAGCATCAGATCGAGGATGACTAAATCGGGCTGAATTGATTGCACCACCCGCAGGGCATCGGCTCCATCGCGGCACCACTGGCAAGCAAACCCTTCGGTTTCGAGCATCGTTTGGATCAGTTGAGCAATCTCACGCTCATCTTCAATAATCAAGATAGTGGGCTTCATGGCTGCTTTATCAATGCACTCAACGCCCCTCATTGTAGGTTAGGGG
>JBAUJD010000663.1:0-7593 GCA_049683515.1 Thermosynechococcaceae cyanobacterium
TGAAGGCTACACCGAGCTATCGGCCCTGCCCATTTTGCTGTTCGCCGCCCGTCACAACAAGTTTGATGTCACCAACGAACTCGATCTAGCCCGACAAGAGCATCCCCAGATTAAGTACCACTACGGACGCCACTTCGGCATTGCCCCTGGGATTTTAGACCTATGGAAAGACCGTCTTGATGCCCTTGATGCCCCGGAACATAACCCACTCAATATTCCGCGATCAGAGACTACATTGCTGTTTGTGGGACGTGGTTCCAGCGACCCCGATGCCAACAGCGATGTCTCTAAACTCGCTCGCATCGTCTGGGAGGGTAGCGGTTATCAAACGGTAGAAACCTGCTTTATTGGTATTACCCATCCTCGTTTAGAAGAGGGCTTCCGACGGGTGCGGCTGTATCAGCCTAAGCGCATCATTGTGTTGCCCTATTTTCTATTTACGGGCACCTTGATGGAGAAAATTTTTGATGTTTCAGCCCAGCAGCAGGACTCACACCCTGAGATTCAGGTGAGCTGCTTGCCAGAAATGGGCATGGATCCGCAGTTGTTTAATGTGCTTCGCCAGCGGGAGCTTGAAACTCAATTGGGTCAGGTGCAGATGAACTGTGAACTGTGTAAGTTTCGGTTGGCGGCACTAGATGGTGAAGAACCGCACAGCCATAGCCACGATCATGGGCATGATCACGAACATGGGCATCACCATACAGCCATGAGCACTGAAACAGAGCCAGAGTATCACCAACGGATTTGGCAAGTGCCCTAGTATCGTAAGAATCCTGGGATACGTTGGCAGATTGTCCTGACAGCAGGACGATCTGCCGATGAAGGTTGATTGATCAGACGAACTTATCCTGATATCGCAAGAGTGCCGACCATTCCGGCTTCAGTATGACCTGGAATGGTGCACCGAAGCCTGTAGCTGCCAGACTTGACCGGAACAAACACCCAGTCGGCTTCAGTATTGGGGCGCAATTCTAGCTCATGAATGACCCCTTTAATCTCAACGTTGCCTGCATCGACCTTCTGCGACCAAATGGCATCGGCAAAGTCTTTGGCGGTGAAGTAATGTTTCTGAGGGCTGGTATTGGTCAGAATAAGCCTGTAGCGCTTACCTGACTGAAACTGAAGTCGATCAGGGAAAAACTTTAGATCCCCAGCCTCGTTACTAAGGCTGACGTTCACTTCGATGGGGTTTTGCTTGGCAAGGTTGGTCGCAAGGGCCGGATGGGATCCGCACAGCATCCAGCTCAACGTTAAGATCAGGCTAACAGAAAGCAATGCTCTGATTTGTTTCATCCATTTTCCTTGAACCCTGTTGCACTTATTTTCCCATGAACGTCGGCAACTCTTTTTGAAGAATGATCACAACTCTAGAAGCTATCACTGTCTCTGGCCGTAATGTTCTGGGACTGTGCTAATGTGGCACTGATTCGGTTTTGGTGGGGAACAGCCACCAAAGTAATGGGGAAAGATCGGTGTAAGTCCGTCGCTGTCCCGCAACTGTAAGCCGGTTTAGAGTTTGTATAGGAGTCCCCCACGGGCATTCTGACTAGAACGCTAAAACTGTGCAAGCCAGGATGCCCGCCGATGTTAGTCTCATTTTTTAACGCATCTGCGAGGTACAGGTCGTGTCAGATCTTAGTGTATTTATTCCTAGATTTTCTGGGCTTATCAAAGGGCACCGTTTCTCGGTAGCCGGTTTTTTGTTGTTCGCCGGCTGTCTGCTAACAGCGGGGCCAGCTCAGGCCCACCATGCCTTTGGCGGTAAGACGCCAGATTCATTGTTGACAGGGTTTTTGGCTGGTTTGGCTCACCCCATCATTGGCCTTGATCATTTTGCGTTTGTGATTGCGGTCGGTTTGCTAGCGGCAATCAGCCGCCAAGGCATGATGATTCCCATTGCGTTTGCCCTTGCGGGTTTAGTGGGTACGGGAATTCATTTGCAAAGCCTAGATTTACCGGCCCCTGAGTTCTTTATTTCTGCTTCAGTGCTGTTGTTTGGGGTGCTGTTGGCCCTCAAGAAAAGCCCCAATGGAATGATGGTGGTGGGCTTGGGTGCGATCGCAGGCATCTTCCACGGTTATGCCTACGGCGAATCAATTGTGGGTGCCCAAATGACGCCACTGGTGGCCTATCTGATCGGTTTTTCGCTGATTCAACTTGCCATCTCCTTAACGGCCTATTGGCTTGGTAAACGCATGGTTGAACGGGGTACGACTCAAGAGTTGCCGCTTCGTTTTGCGGGTTTTGCCATCTGTGGCATTGGTATTACTTTACTCAACGCAGTCATCCTTGGCTAAGAGGTTGTTTTAAAAGCCCAGTTAAGCTCTGCATTGGCCCCCCCATTTGGGGGGTTCTGAAGTTCAAAGTCCCCCAGAATGGGGGATTTAGGGGGCCAATGCAGCACATTTAGTACTTTTCATACAACCTCTAAGATTCTTCTACTTGTAAGATATTAATCATGCATAAAATTCCCGTTACGGTTGTTACTGGGTTTCTGGGTGCGGGTAAAACCACTCTGGTTCGCCATCTGTTGCAGAACAACCAAGGTCGCCGCATTGCTGTATTGGTCAATGAATTTGGTGAAATTGGCATTGATGCCGAACTGCTGCGCTCCTGTCAGGTCTGCGATGACGACGATGAGGCCGTGGGCAATATCGTGGAACTCACCAACGGCTGTCTGTGCTGCACCGTGCAGGAAGAATTCTTACCCACGATGCAAGAGCTGCTCAAGCGGCGCGATCAAATTGACTGTATCGTCGTCGAGACGTCGGGACTGGCCTTGCCCAAGCCCCTAGTCCAAGCCTTTCGCTGGCCCGAAATTCGTACCCATGCCACGGTAGATGGGGTGATCACGGTGGTAGACTGTGAGGCCCTCGCTGCAGGTCAACTGGTGGGCGATCTAGAGGCGTTAGATGCCCAGCGTCAGGCCGATGATAGCCTCGACCATGAGACGCCCATTGAAGAGTTATTTGAAGACCAGTTAGCCTGTGCGGATTTGGTGCTGCTCACCAAGATGGATCAGGTCTCTGAAGTCGATCAAGAGAAGGTAAAAGCTTGGCTCAAACAAGAGCTACCCCAGGGCACTAAGATGATTCCTTGTCATGGTGGGCAAATCAATCCAGATATTCTGTTGGGCTTTAATGCTGCGGTAGAAGATAACCTAGACCAGCGCCACAGTCATCACGATCATGAAGAAGAGCATGAGCATGATGATCACATTAATTCAGTGCAGGTGTTGCTAGACGAGACCTCTGATCCTGAGCAATTAGTGGCACAGCTTAAGGCACTGACGACACAACACGAAATCTATCGCATTAAGGGCTTTATCAATATTCCCCATAAACCAATGCGAATGGTGTTGCAGGGGGTTGGAGATCGCTTTGACACCTTTTTTGATCGTCCCTGGCAGGCCCATGAATCTCGCCAAACAAAACTGGTGCTGATTGGTCAAGATCTACATCAGGCCACTATTATGGCTGCGCTCACCACTCGAACTCTGACAAACGTTTGAGCGCGCCCTACGTCCTAGAATGGGAGGTGCGGCGGAGCAGCCAGTAGCTAATCGAGAGGGCTAGGGTTGCGATCGCTAATGCAACAACATCCGTTTTTTCAAACTTTGTGGCGTCAAAAACGATGATTTTTCGTGAGACTGCAATCAGGGCGGTGACCACCACTAATTCAACCTGGACGACATGCTTTTTGAGATAAGCCGTCACATTTTCTAGTAGCTCTAACGCAATCAATATATTGAGAAATAAACCAAACAGTTCAATCAGGGTTTTGCTGAAAAAGCCGACGGGTTCACGGATAAAGAGATCTCGCCCTAGCACCACGATCAGATCGAAGAGTGCCACTAAAATGACGATGACCAGCGCCATCGACAGAACCTTAGAGACTAGATTCTCAATCCAGTGGATCAATCTCAGAAAATTGTCATCTTTGAAGATGGTCATGCTGAGTTCCTAGCGCACAGTCGAAACATGAGGCCCAGTATCTCCTTCACGGTGATAGGGTTGGTTAGGCTTGCCCAGCACTGCGAGAAACACTGGGAGCGGCAATAGGCGTTAGAGATGTTTTTCAACTGCCTCTGAAAACGTTTCGTAGGGTTTGACACCCACAATTGTTTCAACGGTTTGGCCCGCCTTGAACATCAGCACGGCGGGAATGCTGCGAACTTCGTATTGTTTTGCGATCGCCTTTGCCTGATCAATATCAAGCTTAACGATGGTGGCTTTGCCCTCAAAATCTTGGGCGAGCTGGTCCATATAGGGGCTAATCTTGCGACAGGGGCCACACCAAGATGCCGTAAAATCGACGACGGTCAGGGTGTCGTTGGCAATTAATGTCTCAAAATTGCTTTCTTCAACGTAGGCAACGGTTGTCATTATGGTTGTACTCATGGGTGTCTTCTCTAGCAAAGCATCTTCTTGGTCGGTTTCAATGATGATGTTGCAGGTTCGCGGTCATGAATAATATCTCGTCTCGGATGGAGCAGGTGCAGTCTCCGATTATTCCGGTGGTGGGTGAACTCATTCGGCAGCATCCCGGCACGATTTCACTGGGGCAGGGTGTGGTGTCCTATGGGCCTCCAATCCAGTCTGTAGCGCGGATATCGGATTGTTTACAAGACCCTGAAAATCACAAATACAAGGCCGTTCAAGGGATTGCACCACTCCTAGAGGCCATTGCCCATAAGCTTGAGGCTGAAAACAAGATCACGGTTAACCCCCATGAGCAGATCGTGGTGACGGCGGGGAGCAATATGGGGTTTGTGAATGCGCTGCTGGCGATTACCAACCCCGGTGATGAGATTATTTTGCAGACGCCCTATTACTTCAATCATGAGATGGCGATCGCAACGGCTAGCTGCACAGCGGTGTGCGTCCCCACTGACGATCACTATCAGCTTAGGCTCGATGCCATTGAGGCCGCGATTACGGATCGGACCCGCGCCATTGTTACGATTTCACCCAATAACCCAACGGGGGCGGTGTATCCGTCTGAGAGTTTGGCAGCGGTGAATCGGATGTGTCGTGAGCATGATCTTTACCACATCAGCGATGAGGCTTACGAGTACTTCACCTATGGTTCAGCGCAGCATGTCTCTCCGGCTATGTTTGATCGTGACGGAGCGCATACAATCTCTTTGTTTAGCTTGTCTAAAGCCTACGGATTTGCGGGGTGGCGAATTGGCTATATGGTGATTCCGGCTCATCTGATGACGGCGGTGCAGAAAATTCAGGACACGATCTTAATTTGTCCGCCAGTGGTGTCTCAGTATGCGGCGTTGGGTGCGCTGGAGGCGGGGCGAGCCTATTGCCAAGGATATATCAACGAGATGGCTCAGGTGCATGATCAGGTGTTACGATCTCTCGATCAGGTCCAGGATTTTTGCCTAATTCCTAATCCAGATGGGGCGTTCTATGTTTTTCTGAAGCTCAACACTGAGTTGAAGGCGATGGATGTTGTTGAGCGTCTGATTAAAGAGCATAGTGTTGCCGTCATCCCGGGCGATACCTTTGGTTTGACGGACGGCTGTTATTTACGCATTGCCTATGGAGCCTTGACAGCAGAGCAAGTCGTAAATGGGATGGAACGGCTTGTTGAAGGCTTGCAGGCAATCAGATAAAGGACGCTTTATGAATAAAGCCCACTACCGGCAACTGCTACCTTATCTGAAGCCCCACGGGGTGACTCTTGCAATCGCAACTACCTGCACGCTGGGCTATGTGCTCACGATGCCGCTGATTGCCTATCTGCTGGGCCAAGTTGCGGAGTATATCGGCGAAAAAAACTTGACCGCGTTAATCTGGCTTCCCTTAATAGCGGCGGTTTTGTTTATTATTCGTGGCGTTTTTGAATTCGGCCAAGATGCTCTGATGGCAGGGGTGGCCTTCAGCGTGGCGATGGCGCTGCGACTGCGAACCTACGGGCACCTGCAGCGGCTCAACTTTGACTACTTTGAACAAACCAAAACCGGCGATCTCACCTACCGTCTTACCGAAGATGTAGACCGCATTGGCGAAGTTCTCAATAAGCTCTTTCACCAAGCCCTGCCCTGTGTGCTGCAGCTTATTGCAGTGCTGGCCTACATGATCTATCTCAACTGGCCTCTCACCCTGGCAACATTGCTATTGGCCCCAGTCATGGCAGTGCTGATTGGCTGGTTCGGTGAGCGCCTGCTGGCTTTTTCGCGCCGCAGCCAAAATCAGATTTCTAACCTATCGGCGCTGCTTACTGAGGTCTTTGGGGGCATCCGGCTTGTAAAAGCCTTTGCCGCCGAAGACTACGAGATGCGGCGGTTTAAGCGAGCCGCTGACCGGAATCGACGGGCTAAGTATGCCGCTGAGCGCGTCAAGGCAATTCAATATCCGGTGGTGGGCTTTTTAGAGGCCGTTGCGGTGGCCCTCCTCTTTTTAATTGGCGGCTGGCAAATTGCCCTCGAAAATCTGAAGGGCAGCGAGTTCATTAGCTTTATCACCGCCGTCGCCCTGCTCATTGACCCCATTAACCTACTCACCGCCAACTTCAATGAATATAAACAGGGCCAAGCCTCAGTGGATCGGGTGTTTGAACTCTTAGCCGTGCAGCCCACCGTCATTGATGCCCGCAATGCGGTACCCCTCGCCGCCGTTCAGGGAACGGTAGAGTTTAGAAACGTGAGCTTTGCCTATCGCCCCGATCAGCCCATTCTCACAGGGTTGACCTTAACGGCTCATCCCGGAGAAGCCATTGCGCTGGTGGGAGCCTCTGGCGCAGGGAAAACGACCTTAGTGAATCTGCTGCCCCGCTTTTATGATCCTCAGTCGGGTCAAATCTTGATTGATGGGGTAGACATCCAATCGGTGACCCTGAGCAGCTTGCGGCAGCAGATTGGCATTGTCCCTCAAGAAACCCTTTTGTTCTCTGGGACCATTGCCCAAAATATTGCCTTTGGTAAAACCCGCTTTGACCCCAAAGTGGTTGAAGAAGCGGCACGGGTTGCCAATGCCCACTCGTTTATTGAGCAGTTCCCTGAAGGCTACGACACTCGACTCGGTGAACGAGGCGTGACGCTTTCGGGGGGGCAAAGGCAGAGACTTGCGATCGCAAGAGCCGTCCTGCTCAATCCTCGCATCTTGATTCTCGACGAAGCCACCTCTGCCCTCGATTCAGAGTCAGAAGCGCTCGTACAGGAGGCATTAGAGCGTCTGATGCAGGGGCGAACGGTGTTTATCATTGCCCATCGCTTAACCACCGTTCGACGGGCCAGCCGGATCTTGGTGATTGAGAGGGGGCAGGTGGTCGAATCCGGCACCCACGAAGTGTTGAGTGGTCAAAAGACATCTCGTTACGCAGGGTTTTGCGCCCAGCAATTTTTGAGTTAGTCAACCACTGGCCTCTGCAGAGCATTGTGTCAAAATTGGAGAACTCTGACCTAGAATCTGTATGCTCCACTTTGAGAAATCCTGCCTTATCGAGGCTCCCGTTGCGGCGGTCTGGCAGTTTCACGAACGTCCCGATATTTTGACTCTATTAACGCCGCCTTGGCAGCCCGTCCAGATTGTTCGCCGCGAAGGAGGGCTAGAGGTAGGAGCGCTCTCAGAATTT
>JBAUJD010000664.1:0-8756 GCA_049683515.1 Thermosynechococcaceae cyanobacterium
ACATAGGGGTAGGCGGCACTGAGTACCTTGAATTCTTCGTCTACGCCAATGGCGATTCCCTCCATGGTGAGCAGCGATCGCACAATTAGGGCGTAATAGGACGGCACCTGAAACGGATACTCGTACATTAAGCTAGAGAGATCATCGAAAATGCTCTGAATATTGAGTTCTGCCACGCTGGCCCCCAGGGCATTATTGAATACTACGCCCAGAGCCGGAATGATCGGTGTTAAATCAGTATCTGGTGTTAAAAAGCCCAGGCGAACGTAGTCGTGCGCCAGCGCCTCAAACTCTCGATTGACAATATGAACGATCGCATTGATAAGGCCATAGCGCTGATCGAGACGGATTTCGCTCATCATGCCGAAATCGAGGTAGGCCAACTTGCCGTCCGGGGTTGCCAGTAAGTTGCCAGGGTGGGGATCGGCATGAAAAAAGCCATGCTCCAAGAGCTGCCGCAGGGAGCACTGCACCCCCACATCAATGAGGTGGCGAGCATCAATGCCCTGCTCTAAAATCTGTTTGGGCTGGTTGAGCTTGGTCCCGTTGATCCACTCCATCGTCAGAACGCGACGGTTGGTATATTGCCAATAAATACTGGGCACATAGATTTCTGGCAGATACCCATACAGCTCCGCAAAGTGCTCGGCATTGTGCCCCTCCTGCACGTAGTCCATCTCTTCAAACAGACGTCCGGCAAATTCGTCGAGAATGGCAACCAAATCACTGCGAGACTTAAACTGCTTTTGCGCCCAGGCCGCCAGCCCCCGCAGCAAATAAACATCCAGGGCAATTTGTTCCGCGAGACCGGGCCGCTGCACCTTGACGGCGACCTGCTCGCCGGAATGCAGCCGACCTTTATAGACCTGCCCTAAAGAAGCTGCAGCAATGGGATCAGGCGTTAACTCTGCATACAGTTGATGGGGCGGTTGACCCAATTCTTCTTCAATAAAACGAAAGGCGATCTGATTATCAAAGGGGGGAATCTGATCCTGCAGCTTCGACATCTCTTCGAGATAGGCGGCGGGCAAGATATCAGGCCGCGTCGATAGTGCTTGACCAATTTTAATGAAGGCTGGCCCCAGCGCTGTCAGCATTTCGCGCAGCTCTACGGCTCGTGCTCGCTGCTGCTGAGGGCTTAAGCCTACACGCTGATCCCACCAGCGCCCCACCTGGAATCGGGCAAAGGTGGTGGTGATGAATAACCACCGCCGCGCCACTTTGAGGCGCTGCCCCCGGTACTGCTGCTCAATTTGAGTCGGATCGTAGCGGACCGCCGCAGGGTGCTGACTCAGCGGACGAGCAGGCTTGGACGGCTCGTCCATGGCGACAGCCTCCACCTGGATCGGTGCGGGACGCGATGAAGAGATAGTCCGAGTTGCCAAGGTCATAGTGATAGTCCGGTCACGACTGCAGAATTAGAGAGATCCTTAGCGTCGCCCAAGGACGAACGACACATCTTCACTTTTTTTTTAGAATCCTCTCTTGTAACGCATTGTAACAATAAGATCGGCAAAACGGGGAAACTCCAGACGGGGTCAGCCCTCTGTTCATTCAGCATTTCTACTCATGGATCCCAGGTGGATATGGTACAAATGTTACGATCAGTAAATACAAAAATGTGTTCTGCTTCCAGTGCAAATTTACTCAAGGCGTAACGAAGCTGACGGTCTACTGATGGTTCAATCGAGTATGCTTCTTTAATTCTATGATTGCCTTCAGTGCAGTTTCCCGACTTGTCCATCCCATCGCATGTGATTTCTGTGGACCCTTGCGACCACATTTACTCTGACGGACGAGGTTTCAAGATATGAAAAGTGCAGACACATCTAAAGATCTGGTTCGGACGTACCTCCGTGAAATTGGTCGGGTTCCTCTCCTGACCCATGAGCAGGAGATTACCTATGCCAAAAGTGTGCAGCGGTTTATTGAGCTGCAGGTGCTCAAGGATGACCTGATGGACAAGCTTGAGCAAGAGCCGACCCTAGAGCAGTGGGCCGCAGCCGCTCAGCTCTCCACCGCTGAACTTTTGGCTCAGTCAGCAGAAGGGGCGGCGGCGAAACGCAAGATGGTGGAGGCTAATCTACGCTTAGTGGTGTCGGTGGCAAAGAAGTATATCAAGCGCAATGTCGATCTGCTCGATCTGATTCAAGAGGGCACCATTGGGATGACGCGAGGGGTTGAAAAATTTGATCCCACGAAAGGCTATCGATTCTCGACCTACGCCTACTGGTGGATTCGACAGGCTATTACCCGTGCGATTGCAGAAAAAGGCCGCACCATTCGTCTCCCGATTCACATTACCGAGAAGCTCAATAAAATCAAAAAAATGCAGCGGCAACTGGCCCAAGAACTGGGCCGTTCTGCCACCATTGATGAGCTTGCAGACGCTCTGGAGCTAACTTCAAAGCAGGTGCGTGAGTATTTAGAGCGCTCTCGACTGCCGCTGTCGTTAGATGTCAAGGTGGGCGACAACCAAGATACCGAACTGGGGGAATTGATTGAAGATCCCACAGCCTCGCCCGAAGCGTACACGATGCAGGTATCACTGCGTCAGGATCTAGCCCGACTGATGGCGGACTTGACCTCACAGCAACAGGAAGTGCTCAAGCTTCGGTTTGGCCTCGATACGGGTAAGCCCCTCACCTTGGCAAAGGTCGGCGAACATCTAGAGATTAGCCGAGAGCGCGTGCGCCAAATTGAACGAGAGGCCTTAAATAAATTGCGGAAACGCAAAGGTGATATCCATGAGTATTTAGCGAGCTAGGCCGGGATTTGCCCTGTCGGAGTTCGGTTCTGCACACTGCGGTGCTCATTCGTCCGCTGCTACAGTGGGTTCACCAGACCGTTAGGTAGGATTTCACGATGGATAACCTCAAAGACAGCACTAATATTGATTCGTCTCGTGCTTATTCAGATAATCAGCTCTGGCGCTATGTTCAGTCCATGGATGAGAGTGCTGTGGAGCGACTCTCTAAACCCGGATCTGACGAAGTCAAACAGGTCATGGAACGCCACATTCTGTCCTTGCTGGGGCATCTGCCATCGGGACAATTCGATGTGATGATTACCACTAGCCGTGAACATTTGGCCCATCTCTTATCAGCGGCCATGATGAATGGTTACTTTCTCAAATCAGCAGAGCAGCGCTTAGCCGTAGAAAGCTTAATGCCGTCATTCCCTGAGTCATCGGACGAGATCAATCGAGAGGAAATGGACCGCTAAATCTTGAGTGACCGTATCAAGATGAAGGAGATCGCGTCTACTGACGTTCATCTCCTCCAAGAGTCGTTACGAGTTTGGTATCACCAATGGGGGCGAGATCTACCGTGGCGGCGGACCCTCGACCCCTATGCGATCTGGGTCTCTGAAATCATGCTGCAGCAGACGCAGGTGAAAACGGTGATCCCCTATTATGAGCGGTGGCTCCAGCAGTTCCCGACGGTGCAGGTTTTAGCCGCTGCCGATCAGCAACAGGTGCTGTAGGTATGGCAGGGGCTGGGATACTATGCACGGGCGCGTAATACCCACCGCGCCGCCCAACTGATAGTAGATCGCTGGGATGGTCAGTTTCCTGATACTCTAGACGCGGTTATGCAGTTGCCCGGAGTTGGGAAAACCACCGCAGGCGGCATTCTTAGCTTGGCCCTTGATCAGCCAGAACCGATTTTAGATGGCAATGTAAAGCGTGTCTTAGCCCGTTTGACGGCGCTATCGGTGCCACCAATGCGGGCCATCAAAGAACTCTGGGCTGTGTCAGAACAGTTATTAGACCGCCAGCATCCTCGCATTTTTAACCAGGCTCTGATGGATCTGGGGGCGACGGTTTGTTTGCCTAGGATGCCGAGCTGCGATCGCTGTCCTTTGTCCCCCTACTGCCAAGCTTTTCTGTTGAACCTACAAACCCAAATCCCCATGTCTGACCCCCGTGCGCCCCTTCCCCATAAACAAATTGGCGTTGCCGTAATCTGGAACGAGAATGATCAGATCCTGATTGATAAGCGCCCTCAAAAAGGCTTGTTAGGCGGCCTTTGGGAGTTCCCCGGCGGCAAAATTGAATCGGGCGAAACGGTTGAAAACTGTATTCGTCGCGAAATTCAAGAAGAACTCGGCATTGAAATTGAAGTCGGCGATCATTTAATCACCGTTGATCATGCCTATACGCACTTCAAAGTCACCCTCACCGTCCATTACTGCCGCCATCTCAAAGGGGAGCCACAACCCCTTGCCTGCGATGAGATTCGTTGGGTGACGTTAGACGAAATTGAGTCCTATCCCTTTCCCAAAGCCAATCAGCAAATTATTGACGCACTGAAAGACGTTTTGCAATAGCCGCAGGCATGAGCATGAAAGAATAAGAAGGCTATTTACACTCTGAAGGAAATCCTAGCTTGAGTACCGTTTATACACGTCCCTTGGCCCGTCTTGTGGAGCAACTTCAGCGGTTGCCCGGTGTGGGACCCAAAACAGCGCAGCGGCTGGCGCTGCATATTCTCAAGCGTCCAGAAACAGAGGTGCAGGCTCTAGCTCAGGCTTTAATTGAGGCCAAACAGCAGGTGGGGTTCTGTTCGGTTTGTTTTCATCTCTCGGCAGAACCCGTGTGCGATATTTGTCGCGCCCCCAGCCGGGACAGCACCACGCTCTGCGTCGTCGCCGACTCGCGAGATGTGATTGCCCTTGAAAAAACACGAGAATTTCGAGGTCGTTACCACGTCCTGGGCGGCTTAATCTCGCCCATGGACGGTATTGGACCAGAGCAGCTTCATATCCAGGCGCTGGTAAAGCGCGTCAGCCAATCAGACATTCAAGAACTGATTCTCGCCATTAACCCCAGTGTTGAAGGGGAAACCACAACGCTGTACGTAGGGCAACTGCTAAAACCATTCACAAAGGTGACTCGGATCGCCTTTGGCCTACCGATGGGGGGCGATCTCGAATATGCCGATGAGGTAACCCTAGCCCGTGCCTTAGAGGGGCGTAGAGAGTTAGATTAGTGCTCTATCATCGCTTTTCTTTAGGGTTCAGTTGGGTCATAGGCAAGACTTTGCTATCACCCATTACCCTCGTCACCCCAATATTGAGAGCTGACGCAGTACTAGACTGTCTGACCTATAGCTTTTGCTTTACGAAGTTGACCAGTTGGGCCAGCGCCTTTTTAAGGGTGGCAACCTCCGCTTCAAGGCCATCAACTTTTTGGTGAAGCGCTGCGATCTCTGACGCATCTACGCCAGCACCGGCAACTTTGAGCGGCGTTGCACCCGTTCGAATGCGAGGCTGTTTAGACTTGGTGATAGCTCCCTTGATGGCGGACTGAAGCTGCTGCTTTTCAAAGGGCTTTTCGATAAACTCAAAGAACTCAAATGGCTCGGTGAGTTTGTCGGTCACTTCTTCTTTGCGACCCGACATAATGACGAGGGGAATCGCCTGAAGGCTGTGCTCATTTTGAAGTTCTTGATAGACTTCCCAGCCACTGAGGCGAGGCAGCAAAAAGTCTAGCATGATCAAATTAGGACGCTCTTGACGGATGAGGTTGAGTCCTTCAACACCATCCTTTGCTTCTAGGACTTGAAAGTCACCCTCTGGGAGCATGTCTCTGACTCGCATGCGGATAACTTTACTGTCGTCAATGACTAGAATTTTGTGACCTGCCACGTATTTCTCCTGCGTCCACCGATTCTAAGGTTTCAATCTTATCATTAGTCTTCATCAGTAAAGATAGCTCTGTCAATGCATTCATCTGAATTGAGGGCTGCTACTTAAGATTCTGACTCTTTTATAAGGTTTCCCATCTCATTTCTGTTTTTGTCATTGTGCATGAAATTGGCATAGGTACTCTCACCAAAAGCTAGGTTTGTATCCGCATACTGATGGCATTCGTTGACAAAGGGTTGGCGCTCAGGAGCGGCAGTGATAGTCTGCGAGAGGAGTACTATCACTGCATCAAAGACGCACGCCATGTTTTTTAAGTCTGATCGAGATCTGGCGACTCACGGGCAACAGATGTTGGAGGCAACTTGGGAACAGTTTCCAGCGCTATCGCGTAATCAGATTGCCTTGACTTGGTTGGTCTATGATCCACCGTTCCCCACCAATACAGGGGGTTCACTAGATGCTCAGACCTTTTGGCAGTACCCCGTTCGAGGCTTTAGCTATCGCGGCATGGAGCGCATTTATCCGGCTAGTGTCGTCAAGCTCTTCTACTTGGTGGCCTGCCACGAATGGCTAGAAACGGAGATGCTGCAGCCATCTTCAGAGCTAGATCGGGCCATGAAAGATATGATTGCCGACTCTAGTAACGATGCGACGGGGTTAGTGGTGGATATGCTGACGGGGACCACCAGTGGCCCTGAGCTGCCGCCTGGACCCTTTGAGACCTGGAAGTATCAGCGTAATCTTGTCAATCGCTATCTGCGCTCCCTGGGCTGGCCGGAGCTAGACACGGTGAATGTCAATCAGAAGACTTGGGGAGATGGCCCCTATGGGCGGGAAAATGTATTTGTGGGCGATCAAAATCGAAATATGTTGACCACGGATGCGGTGGCCCGATTGCTGCACAGTTTGGTCGGAGGCGTCGCAGTTTCAGGGGTGCGATCGCAACAGATGATGACTCTCATGCAGCGCAGCCTCAATCCCGAAGCACTCGCAGCGACCCCAGAGAATCAAATTGCCGGCTTTTTAGGGGAGGCGCTCCCTCAAGAGGCTCAAATTTGGTCAAAAGCAGGCTGGACCAGTACCGTTCGCCATGATGCTGCTTATATTGAATTGCCCAATACCCATCCCTATACGCTGGTGGTTTTTATCGACAATCCTACCCTCAGTCAGAACAAAGAGATTTTGCCCTTTATATCTCAAAAAGCCTTAGATACCATCCCCCCTCGGTCGTAGAGGCCGCGCTTATCCATGCTGAGGGTATCGCTCTTCTGCGGAGGTCAACTCGCCCCCTATACTGGGGAGGACTGACCTCAGTAAGGCCGTTTCGCGGTCGAGGAACTGACCGGCCACTATGGACCCAAAATGGCTTAGACCTCCATCCAAAATCCTTCGCAGTTGGGGATATCTGCTCTGTGGCATTAGTCTTGCGATGGGGCTAAATCTCAGCATCGGTCTGGCACAGGCTTTGCATCTTCGGTCACCAACGGTGTCCGTTGCGGGTGCTCCCTTCCACTATTCTGAGCTGCCCAGCATTTTAGAACCTGCTCGGTTGGCTCAAGCCACCGATTTAAGCCAACTGTGGCAAGCGGGGCAACGTCATTACCAAGCAGGACAATTTGCTGCTGCCGTCTCCGTTTGGCAGCAAGTCGCAGACCTCTATAAAAAACAAGGTGATCACGTCAATCAGGCCATTGTTCTCAATCATCTGGCTGCAACCTATCAAAAATTAGGCGACGGGGCACGGGCTAACGAGGCCATTCAACAAAGTCTGTCGTTGTTGAATAACCAGTCAACTGCACCGTTGTCGTTGGCTCAAGCCCTTAATACGCAGGGTTCTCTTCAGTTTGCCCAAGCAAACCCCACCGCAGCACTAGAAACTTGGCAGCGATCTGCTCAACTCTATGCTGAAGCAGGCGATCTAGCGGGTCAAGTCGGCAGTCTTATCAATCAGGCTCAAGCCGAGCAGGTGCTGGGGTTTTATCTGAGGGCGCGCAAGACCCTCGCCAATGCCAAGACCTCCATCGAGCAGCAGACAGATCCCACCCTAAAAGCGACGGGCCTCCGCAGCTTAGGAGATACCTTGCGGTTAGTGGGAGAATTGAAGCAGTCTGCAGCCATACTGCAACAAAGCCTGATGATTGCCCAAACGATGGGAATCTCAGAGAGCTTGTCTGCGACCCAATTAAGCTTGGGCAACACCGCCTATGCTCAGAAAGATCTGGCAAAGGCGCTGGACTACTACCGCACCGCCAGCCAATCCTCGCAACTTGATATCAGAACTCAAGCCCTGCTCAATCAACTGACGGTCTTAATCGATCAAGGAAACCGGAGGTCGGCAGAACAACTATTGCCCCAGCTTCAAACTCAGATCGCGGCCCTCCCCATCAGTCGTGAAGTCATCTACAGTCGCATCAATCTAGGTCGTAGTATGACTCGCCTCAGACAGGAGTTGTCATCCTCGTTCTCGTGGCAGCAGATTGCCCAGTGGCTCTCCCCTGCTGTGACTCAAGCTCAAACCCTCAAAGATTTGCGAGCCGAATCCTACGCAATGGGAACCCTTGGACATCTCTATGAAGAAACCGGGCAATGGTCCAGCGCCGAAGATCTCACCCAAGCGGCATTAACGGCATCACAAACGGCTGAAGCCCCTGATATTAGTTACCAGTGGGATTGGCAGCGGGGACGTATTCTTAAGGCGAAGGGAGAATTAGAGGCGGCGACAGCGGCCTATGAGCGTGCCTTTACCACACTGCAAGCGCTCCGCAGTGACTTAGTGGCGATCGACCCCGATATTCAGTTTTCTTTTCAACAAACTGTAGAGCCGGTCTATCGTGATTTAGTCGATTTACTGTTGCGGTCTCCATCGGCTAACCAACCGCAAATCCGACAGGCACGGGATGTACTAGAAGCCCTGCAGCTCGTCGAACTAGAGAACTTCTTTCGCTCCGCTTGTCTAGAGGGGCAGCGGGTCGCGATTGATCAAATCAATCAGCAAAATGCGGCGATTCTCTATCCGATTGTGCTGAAAGATCGTATTGAGGTGATTGTCAGTGTTTCGGGGCAACCGCTGCGACACTATCCTGTGTCTGTTTCTAGTACAGAGG
>JBAUJD010000665.1:0-3066 GCA_049683515.1 Thermosynechococcaceae cyanobacterium
CTGCAGCCCGCTTCGGCCCTGCACCCCACCCGAATTCTAGAGCTGAACCGGGATGTGACGGCCTATCGGCAATCCCAAGAGAAGGTTCAGGAACAGGCGGCGCTGCTCAATATCACCCCGGATGCCATGATCGTCAGAAGCATGGACAGCCGTATTCTGTTTTGGAATCGAGGGGCTGAAAATCTCTACGGCTGGACCGCAGCCGAAGCGCTGGGCCAAAACTCAGATCAGCTTTTGTATCAAGAGGGCGAGTCGCAGTATGACGACATCTATGCAGAACTTTTAGAAAAAGGGCGTTGGCAGGGCGAACGCCACCAAGTGACCCGAACAGATCAAGAAATTATCGTCATCAGCCGCTGGACTCTGGTGCGAGATGAGGAAGATAATCCTCAGTCAATCTTGACGGTTAATACCGATATCACCGCCACTAAGCAGCTCGAAGGCCAGTTTCTGCGTGCCCAACGTCTCGAAAGTATCGGCACCCTCGCCAGTGGCATTGCCCACGACCTCAACAATATTTTGACGCCTATCTATGGGGTGGCTCAGCTCTTGCCCCTGCAGCTTCCCAATGCCAGCGAACAGATTCAGCACCAGATTGAGATTATCCAAAATAGCGCCAAACGCGGCACCGATATGATTCAGCAGGTGCTTTCCTTTGCGAGAGGGGTCGAAGGCGATCGCACCCCCTTAAACGTCAAACATCTGATCTCAGAAATCAGAACCTTTGCCCACCGGACTTTTCCAAAATCGGTGGAGATGTCGGTTAATCTGGCAGACGATCTGTGGTCGGTGAATGGGGACGCAACTCAGCTCTATCAGGTGTTGATGAACCTATTTGTTAACGCCCGCGATGCGATGCCTGATGGGGGCACCTTAACCGTCTCTGCCCAGAATCTCAAGATAGATCAAGCGTTAGCGTTCGTTAATATCGAGGCCCACGTCGGTCCCTATATTCAGATTAAAGTCGCTGATACCGGTATGGGCATCCCTGCCGAGCAGCAAGAGCGCATCTTTGAACCCTTCTTCTCGACTAAGCAAGCGACGGGAGGGACGGGGCTAGGCCTATCCACGGTCTACAGTCTTATCCAATGCCACGGTGGATTCATCACCGTGGACAGCCAGGTCAATAAAGGGACTCAATTCAAGGTGTATTTGCCTGCCATTGAAGCTTTACAAGGGATTGAAGAAGAAGCGATGAATCTTCCGTCAGGACAAGGAGAGCTGATTCTCGTCGTGGATGATGAGGCTCCGATTCGGGAAGTAACTCAACGAGTTTTAGAACAATATAACTATCGAGTACTGGTGGCGGCAGATGGGGTAGATGCGATCGCACAGTATGTCGAACGCAAAGCAGAGATCAAAGTGGTCTTGATGGATGTGGAGATGCCGACTTTAGATGGCGTGACAGCCATTCGCACCCTGCAGAAAATCGACCCTCAGCTCAATGTAATTATGGTGAGTGGCACTCAGATCAGTGAGCAGATAGTGGCCTCTCTTGAAGAGAGCATCACAGGCTTTCTACAAAAGCCCTATTCTTCTGAGGATCTGCTCAAAGCCATACATGCTAAGATTCGCACGGAATGAAACACCATTGAGCCTGGAAGCGTAATCACATTAGGACGAGGGGCATACACTTTTATCCGTCAATCAGGGGTTCGATAGGATCGATTGCTGACGCCATTGATGACATTAGAATGGGTTACGCTGCTTAGTTTTGTTCCCACGAGCTGCCGAGTGGCAAGCCAGATAAATGGCGGAATCGTTGTTGCATATCGATGCCAGAGTCTTCTTGGCTCTTGATATAAACGATAGGCCCATTCTAGGCCCAGATTTCTGATCCGCTGCGGCGCTCGCTTTTGAAGCCCCGCATAAACAGGGAAAACGCCACCGAGGCCGATCATAGTGGCGTTGATCTGATGCCGGTGTTGCACAATCCACTTTTCTTGCTTGGGGCACCCAAGGGAGATAAACAGTATGCCTGCTTTACTGTCGTTGATCTGATTAATAATCTGTCGATCTTCGCTGGGTGTGAGAGGTCGAAAGGGCAGGGGTTCCATCCCTGCTATTTCTAAGCCGGGATATTCATCTCTGAGACGCTGATGCATCTTGGCTACGATGGGAGCCTGAGAACCTAGGCAAAAAATGCCCACATGTTGCTCCTGTGCTTTGTGGCATAGCGCTTTGAACAAATCCATGCCTGCAACTCGTTCTTGGGCATGGGCACCGAGCAATCGCATCATCCACACCAGTGGCATTCCATCTGGGGTGATCAGATTCGATGAGTTCAAGGTGCGCTTAAACGTTGGATGCCAATGTGCTTCCATCAGCATGTGCACATTGGCGACACAAACTGAGCGGCTCTGATTTTGTTTAGCCCAGGTCATGATTTGCTCAACGGATTGCTCAAGCGAAAGGGCATCGACGCAAATGTTCACAATCGCAATGTACGGTGATTCTTTCAACTGATTAGTTACAGAGCGATTATTCATTCAGAAGCCTATGGCTGTAAGATTGGAATTTCGTTAGCAGAACAGATGGGTAGACGCTGTTAGCGCAGGAATCTACGGATATGCTTGTTGCGCTTAGGGGTAGACCTTTACGTGACTGAAAACGTGAGGATGGTGAATAAGCAATCGATTGTCCAATCTATCACTTAATCATGAGTATATTGTGAGCATCACGAGAATATTTAAGGATTCTTTGAGAAAAAAAGCTGAGCAGTATAAATAGATACGATTGTGCGCTTTCAAGCTTATAAATGAGCTTAGAGGATGTTATGCAATCACTGTCTTCACCCCGTGCTCAGCTTTGCTGCTGGGATCTGAATCATCAGCCTTGTCAACGCCTAAAGACGCCATCGTCTGCTCGCTCCAAGCAAGTAAAGACGTTAAGGCTTCATCGTACGACCGTCGATAAACCCTAGGAGTTGAGGCTGGCAATATTTGACATTGGCAACAATACCTTGTGCGCCTTCGCCCAGCAGATCTTGGACATAGCCATCCTTCGATGCGTCGGCTTCAACAGGGCTATAAAAGGGACCAAAGAAGTAGGTCTAGGGTGGCTCTG
>JBAUJD010000666.1:0-2009 GCA_049683515.1 Thermosynechococcaceae cyanobacterium
ATAGCAAATAGCGTGTTTGTCGATACTTCCGGGTGGGCTAGTCTGTTCGTTGTTAATGAGACTTATCACCCTCAAGCTACGGCATATCTGCAAGCTGCCTTGCAGAATCAGCACCGTCTAGTCACCAGTAACTACGTCATCGCTGAACTCGTTGCCCTGCTTCATAGTCCGCTGCGTCAACCTCGTTCGCAGATCTTTCAGATCATTGATGCGATTAAAACGGTCGCCTATGTTGAAATTATCCATATTGATCTTGAGGCAGATACAGCGTCTTGGAGCCTGTGCAAAAGTCGTCAGGATAAAGCTTGGTCCCTCGTTGACTGCGCTTCGTTTGTCTTGATGGAACACATGGATATCCGAGATGCCCTCACTAGAGATCGCCACTTCGAGCAGGCAGGTTTTATACGCCTCCTGAAGTCATAAATAGTCTCCCATCTCTCGTTTGCTCATAGATAAATAACTTCTTGCAAGATACGTTTGCCGATTCGGGGCTTGAGCGCTCTTTTCATGACGAGGTCAACTTTTTGCCCTAAGGTATCGCTGATTTGATTCTCAATGTTGCAAAAGGTGACTAGGCCAAAACGAAAGTCGGGTTCAAAGTCGATCAAGATATCGACGTCGCTGTCTTCAGTTTGCTCACCGCGCACGTAGGAGCCGAAAATACCAAGCTGAGTGACGTGATAGTCTTTGGCTAGGATGGGCTTCAACTGGGTGAGCCGCGTTTTGAGGATTTCTAGGGGTTCCATAGACGGTGCCAGTTCACATGCTTTAACTCTAGACGATTTCTAACTGATCGAGAGTTCTTAGTGCACGCATTGACTAGCAGCTCTATTTTATAAACCTGAATATTACCGTTTTGACCCGAGCAGGTTTGAGAAAAGCTTCCTATGATGGGTAAAGAGAACTTTGGGCCTGAATGGTTGACCTCAGCAAATTTTTGCCTTATCTAAAGTCAATTCTCGATGTTTCACGTCAGGATGGGGATCGGTGCGATCGCTATATTCCGACTCAAGCGGAGTTGCCGTTGCGAGTGCAGGTCTGTGATTTATCGCCAACAGAGCAAGCCAAAAACGAAAAAAAACGAGAGCAGTTTTCCGTTTTGAAGGGGGTTCGGAAGTATGCCCCAGAACATGTACTTTTGGTGGGTAAACCGGGTTCAGGAAAATCGACAGCGTTGCAGCGATTGCGATGGCAGGACACGGAATGCTGTATTCAAGCTCTTCTACTCCCCAAGTTTAGGAAATCAAAACCGTGACTCAAGAACTGCTCCATAATATCGCCACAGAAGTTCAAATCTTCAATACTGTTGAGCAAAAAGAAAGTTTCCTCTTTGTGCTTGGTGCGCTTGCGGCCAGACTCATTAGTCTTAAGAAAGCTGCCGAAATACTAAACCTCGACTCCGAAGCCTTTCTACAAATTCTAGATCTAATGGGTATTGAATTCTCCTACCTAGCTGACGATGACATTGCCGCCGAAAAGAACTGGTAATGAAAATCGTCTTCAACACATCCTCGCTCATTTTTCTCACTCGCCTAGAAATGCTAAAACTCTTCCTGGCACAAGGAGAGCAATACTTTACTCCCCAAGCTGTTAGCGATGAGATCCAAGCCAAGGACGATGAAGTCAGCCTTGCTCTCAAAACAATCTTCGCCAACCAAAAAATTAAAATCCACCCGTTTCAGATGCAGATTCTCGCCAACAGCCTCAATCAACGCCTTGGACGCGGTGAATCTGAAGCTATCACCCTCGCCCTAGAACTTAACGCAGACTACGTCATTCTCGACGACTTCGCTGCTCGCCGAGAAGCCACCCGCCTGGGCTTACAAGTCAAAGGAACTCGTGCCATCATCAAAAAACTCTACCGAGATGGGCAAATCACCCTTGATAACCTGGATGCTTTTTATCAACGCCTCGTCAGTATCGGTTTTCGAGTGAAGCGATCGCTTTTTGACGCCATTTTCAATCAACTCTAAGGAACAGTCACCATGCCAGATGCACCTAAATACAGC
>JBAUJD010000667.1:0-5391 GCA_049683515.1 Thermosynechococcaceae cyanobacterium
GGTTTGGTCAGGTTTGACCTTGCAGGTGAGCCGAATGATAGGACGCTGAAGATAGTCTCGTTTTAAATCGGCCTGAATGCCTGTAGCTGAAAGGTTAACGAGATAAACACCCCGTGGATTTTGCTCTTGATTTTCGATGACGCTGTTGGCTTCGGTGGAACCAGGGTTAAAGATCCAGCCCTCAACGGCATAGTTCTGGTGAATATGTCCCAGGGCAAGATAGTCCACTCCCGCCTCTTTGAGGGGGATAAAGTCTTGATATCTCAGGGAGCCTTTGTAGCGAGCCACATAGTTCTCTAAGCCGTGGTGAAACATCATCACCGTCGCCTCAGGGCCGGGGGGGAGCTGTTCGATGCCGGTAGCTAGTTTTGCGATCGCAAGCGGTGCCGTCGCCCCATACCAACGGGAGCCAATCACCCGCACACCGCAGTCAAGATCAATATAGCTGCCCCGTTTACGGTCAGAATCCCAGGGTTCGAGCGCTTCTTCATTGTCAGGCTTCAGCAAAATCAGCTTGCCCCAGCCAGAGAGGTACCGCAGCCAACTGGTGGCCGAGCCATAGGGTTCATAGTCGTGGTTGCCCTCAATGGCGAGCACAGGGATATTGGCTGCCGCTAACTGCTCTAGACAAATCTGAGCTTGATTCAAGACGGCGGGCAAAATCTGGCGCTGCTCAAACAAGTCCCCTGCAATCAGGACAAAATCGACCTCTTCCTGGATAGCATAGCGATCAAGGGCATCCTGAAAGGCGTGGAAAAAATCAAGGGTTCGCTCAGGGCTGTCGTATTTGCTGTACCCCAAATGAACATCTGCAAGGTGAAGAAACCGCGCCATGACTACTCATTCATTTCATTCCGGTCGTCATCAGTGTAGCGTGGACGTCCTGTCGTTAGGGCTTAGAGGGCCGGAGTGGCCTCTAGCCAATCAAAAATTTTTTCAAGCTGCTGCAGTGTAATTAACCCATACTGCCAGAGCATCATATGGAGCTGTCCCGGATGATAGCCAGCACGGCGCAGCACCACCGCAATGGATGCCTCAGGAATCGCCAGCTCGGTTTTCAAATATTCAATAAATCGCTGCTGTAGAGAAACGGACATGAAGAGGGCTAACGGTAAGGGGACAATCGTCTCGCCAAAGCAAGAACAGAGCAAAAACACCGGTCTGTCCACTACTATCGCCACTGCAAACCCGATTGACGAAGGGGAAAATACCGAACTTTTGCTCTTAAACGATCGCTCCAGTGCCTTACCCCCCGTATATTTCGCAGCCCAGTTATCAATGCCGCTAAAAATCACGGTCAGCACCGGGAATATGTTGGTATACTAATTTAGCTTTCACCCTCAGCTCACTAATACGCGGATGTGGTGGAATTGGTAGACACGCACGCTTGAGGGGCGTGTGGCGTAAGCCTTGCGAGTTCGATTCTCGCCATCCGCATCAAAAAAGCCCCTGCACAACTGCGGGGGCTTTTTGTCATCGTTTTTAGCCACGAAAATGCCGGAGAACGTTCTATGCGCTCATCTCCAGCATTCGCTGAATCGGCTTAAGGGCTGCAACCCGAACCTCTTCTGACAACGTAATTTCAGGACTACGCTCCCTCATGGCAAGGTACAGCTTCTCAAGGGTATTGAGACGCATATAAGGGCACTCATTACAGGCACAATTCTCCGTTGGCGGTGCTGGAATATAGGTCTTACCAGGATTCTGCTTCTGCATTTGGTGCAAAATCCCAGATTCAGTCACCACAATAAAGGCATCAACGGCGCTCTCTTGAGCATAGTTAAGCAATGCCGTTGTAGACCCTACAAAATCAGCATGTCTTAAAACAGATGATTCACACTCCGGGTGAGCGATCACCTTTGCCTGGGGATGCTGCACCTTTAACTCGATTAGCTTCCGCTCAGAAAACGTTTCGTGAACAATGCAGCTTCCGTCCCACAGCACCATCTCTCGGCCTGTTTGCTCTATGACGTAGCGCCCTAAATTCTTATCCGGCGCAAAAATGATGGGTTGATCGGCAGGAATCTGCTGCACGATATGCACGGCATTGGAACTGGTGCAAATAATATCGCTCATGGCCTTAATCGCCGCTGAGCAGTTGATGTAAGAAATCACCAGATGATCGGGGTGAGTCGCCTTGAAGGCCGCAAACTGCTCTGGTGGACAGCTATCGGCCAAGGAGCAGCCCGCCTCTAGATCCGGCAGCAACACGAGCTTGTCAGGATTGAGAATTTTCGCCGTCTCTGCCATGAAATGAACACCAGCAAAAACGATGACATCGGCGCTGGTACTGGCGGCCTGCCGCGACAGCCCCAATGAATCACCAATATAATCAGCAGCATCCTGAATGCCAGGCTCTTGATAGTAGTGAGCCAACACAACCGCATTGAGGTCTCGCTTGAGATCGTCAATGGCAGCATTGAGATCTAGGGGAAGCGCAGTCTCGGATGGACGAAGGGCAGTAAACACGTCTCAGTACCTTTACCTGACATTACTTTATTCTTAACTATTCTAATTATAGTTATTTTCACCAAAATGCCAAAATCTTTGCTTAGCGCTTCGTTGCTGAAGAGGCTGAAAACGTTGCTACTCCTAGCAAGACTCTACGAATTAACAGCGATGCAGATGCTGGCTTCTGTTTTGGAACATAGCTCTATCCCTGGAGAAATCGGCAAAGTGCTGCATTCTTCTCGACTTCTTCACAGTCTGGCCCTACCTTAATAAATAGCGCTTAGCAGTGTACCCCCACGGCTAGGCAACCCCACCCAAACCCCTAGCCAAGCAGACGGCTAGGGGTTTGATAATTATTAGGGCTTCACAACTAATTTCTCTAGTTCTTCACAAACTAAAGCTAGATTATTCATATAGCGCTTAGCAGTGTACCCCCACAGCTAGGCAACCCCACCCAAACCTTTGGCCGAGCAGATGGCCAAAGGTTTATTTTTTTGCTGCAAGGCTTGAAAACTCTTGAACAGAGAAATCCCCTTGCAGCGATCTGCAAACGCAAAGCCCAAGGGCAAAGGTTCTAGCCTTAAAGAACGCTTTGTACTACAATCTTCGAAGTATTGTTAAGATATCTGAAGTAGCACTAAGGTAAGATTCGAGTATCTATTCTGAAGCTACGGTTTGCAGTCACTCTGGGATTCCTCTGATGTACACAACTTCTTCCGCCGAGTCGAACCAATCGCCCGAAACGGTCGAACCTTCTGTCCGCTGGGAGTGGGGTTGGACGCGTGAGGCTGAAATTTGGAATGGCCGCATGGCAATGGTAGGCTTTTTTACGGTTTTGTTTGCGGTGCTGGCCTGCTCTTAGATGGGGCACGACCTTTGCTAATCTCGACCCAGGTTAGAAATGGTTTGGGCAAGCTGAAAGTCTAGGTCCGTTAGACCTCCGGCGTCATGGGTTGTCATGGTGATGGACACTTTGTTGTAGCTGATGCTGATGTCGGGGTGGTGTCCGAGTGCTTCTGCTGGCGAAATAAGCTGATTGACAAAGGCGATCGCCTCGACAAAATCGCTGAACCTCTGGGTCTGATGTAGAGCTTTACCATCGGTTGTCCAGTCCGGTAGGGTGAGCATTCGATCTGAGATTGCGGCTGAATCAAGTAATTTGGCAGACATTTTAGAGCCTCGGTTTTATAAAATGGAGTGCTGGGCAGGGTTACTCATGGATGGCTAGTGATACATCAGGGATAAGAATTGTCCAGCACCTTCTAAAATCTATGGTAGAGGACATCCCTGTTCCAGTTCAGAAATGGGTGGTGTAAGAGGTGCCCGTCTTAAGACAGGGGATAAACGGTGGAAGCAAGCGGCCTTCGACAGAATCATGTCAATCGAAAAAACATCTGAGGACAAGCGAAAAGAGGCAGAGCAAATGCAAAACGTGCTGCTGCTGCTCAATCATTTGATTGAGA
Source organism: Thermosynechococcaceae cyanobacterium (assembly GCA_049683515.1). Classification (GTDB taxonomy): domain Bacteria; phylum Cyanobacteriota; class Cyanobacteriia; order Thermosynechococcales; family Thermosynechococcaceae; genus RCC1774. The sequence continues at coordinate 3,915 of JBAUJD010000667.1, forward strand.
ACGAAGAAACCACGCTTAAATTGATTATCGGCTGTCTCTATGAAGTCGGTTCAGTTAACCTTATTAATCAGCGCGTCACTAAAAAGCAGGCCAATCGATTGGTACAGGCCATTGCCGGTATGTCAAAGCCAGTCGCCCAAATCTTTGCGCTACGCTGGTTCAAAAAAAACTGTCCACAATTGATTGTGAACTGGCTGCATTCTAAAGTGTCGTTTAAGCCCACAGCGCCCGCCGTTATAACCACCGCAGTGCCTCCAGCAGAAAAACGCATTGTTTCAGATGTGCAGCTACGAGAACTCAGGCAGCTTCGGGGCCAAGTCAAAATTTTGGCGGGGCTGTTGCTTTGTTCGATGACTGCGTTGGGGGGCACAACCGCATGGCAAGTCTACCAAGCCAGTCTAGATGGCAGGCCCGTAGAGACACTGGTGCAGCCAGTGAGGGCTAGTTCACCCGCCCTAAGATAACAATTGCCGTTCGCCTGATTCCATCGCTGAGCCAAATTTTTTTCATCAAAGGCAAGGGTATTATTAAGAAAGATAGAAATCTCAAGCTTATTTGTTATATTGATGCAAATTATGGGAATTCTAGTCAGTTGAACGTTTTTCGTTAACTTACATCCCTAGACTTCCAGTTGTCCTTGAGAGAGTCGCTTGCCATGCATACGACAACCGATAGATCAAAGGATCTGATGTTGGGATTGGTGTCTCCTCAGCAGCGTCTTGGAGAGATTCTGCGGCAGGCTGGTCTAATTTCTGCAGCTCAGATCTCTGTCGCGGCCCATGATCAGGAACTATATACAGATATGCGATTGGGAGAAGTTCTCGCACTGCGGGGATGGCTGAAGCAAGAGACGGCTGACTTCTTTGCCGAACAGTGGACTAAGGTGATTTGTGAGCCAGCAAAGCTACGTATCGGTGACTATCTAAAAGCAGCCGCGCTCGTCGATCAAGGGCAAATTGATAACGTTTGTCGTGAGCAGTGGCAAACGGGTCTGCGCTTTGGTTCAGCGGCGGTTGTGTTAGGCGTCATTGAGCAGTCCACGTTAGACTTTTTGCTCACCTATCTATACCCCAAAGAAAAGCTAGAGGGGGCGTTGATGAAAAAACGCCCTGAAATTTCGGGCCTAGAAAAGTCGAGCACTCACCAAGATCGTGGTTTAGATACCAAAACAACTTTATCTCAAGGCAAAACAACGCTGATCCAACCGGAGAGTGATGACGTTCAGTGGATTGGGTAGTGGGCTATTTCTGCAGGCCGTGACATTACGGCAGGACGGTAAGGCTACCCTGATCACCATCAAGACAGGCCAAGATGCCGACGGGAAGGGTGGCGTTAACACCCTCGTGACCAAAGGGTAGGTTAGCCACAACGGGGATGCCTAAGTCACAGATGCGATCGCAAAGCACCTCTTCTACCGATGCATTGCCAGAATTCTCGCAATCACTGAATCGCCCCAAGGCAATGCCTCGAACCTGTC
>JBAUJD010000668.1:0-8097 GCA_049683515.1 Thermosynechococcaceae cyanobacterium
GAAGAGAACAGCTCTTTACTACCTTCTCGCTGGAGGGCCGTTAACCAAAAGGGCGGAAATGCGCCCACGGCATCGACCTGACCGGCAACAAAAGCGGCGGCGGCTTTACCTGTCTCTAGGGGAACAATTTCAACGTCCTCGCGCTTCATGCCCTCTTCTTCTAGCCCTAAAGTCAGCAGAAAGTCGTCAACAACGCCTTCTTCAACGGCAACTTTTTTGCCCTTCAGATCTTGAATACTATTGATCTCTTTAGTGACAATAATTTTGTCATTACCATCAGAGTTATCGTTTACCAGAACGGCCACTTGACCATTGGGCGAATCTGCAGCAAAAGAAATTGTGTCATTAAGCGTTTGAGTATTACCGTCTAGTTGTCCTGCAGCAAAGGCCTTCATTGATTCCAGGTAGCCGTCAAACCATTTGAGTTCAACATTGGCCCCATTTTTTTCAAAGAGTCCTTCTTTTTCGGCGATCACCCAAGGCCACCAACCGGGCCAGCTACTGTAGCCCAGCACAATGGGCGGTCCGTCGTCGGCGGCAGGAATGCTGCCAGGAGTGCTGCCAGAGGGAGTATCGCCAGAGGGCGTCTGGGTGCAGCTTACTGCCAAGAGCAAACTGCATAGGAAGAGAGTACAGATAGAGAAAAAGCTGCGCCGCTTCATAGGCTTTCCTTCGATTGAATTGAGTAGGTTGAGTCAGTTGATTGATATAGTCTGCAATTAAACCGCTATGCTTGCTGGTGGGCTAGTTGACGGGTTTTGACTTGCGATCGCACCCATCCAAACCACCCCTCTAGTCCCTCACCCGACTGGGCCGAAACCGGAAAGATGGCAACATGGGGATTGAGCTGTCGCACATTGGCGATGATGCGCTCAACTTCAATATTGAGATACGGTACGAGATCGGTTTTCGTAATCAGCAAACAGTCCGCCGCTTGAAACATCACCGGATATTTCAAAGGCTTATCTTCCCCCTCTGTGACGCTCAGCAGCGCCACCTTGGCATGTTCCCCCACTTCAAATTCGGCGGGACAAACTAAGTTACCAACATTTTCGACCAAGACTAAGTCGATGTCAGCAGGATCGTGCTCTTGTTTGAGCTGATGAATTCCCCCGGCGACCATCTTGGCATCTAGATGGCAGGATCGACCTGTATTAATGGCAATCACGGGTACGTCGTACTGCCGCAGGCGGTCTGCATCCAGTTCCGTCGTCATATCGCCCTCAATTACCGCGATTTTTAGGTCGGGCCTGAGTGCAGCCAACGTACGTTCTAGCAATACAGTTTTGCCTGCACCGGGACTGCTCATCACGTTCAAGCAGGTAATATCCCACTCATCAAAATGAGTGCGATTGTGATCGGCTCCCGCTTGGTTGGCATGGAGAAGGTTAATCCCCAGGGCGGCATCAACGGTTTGGTGCATAGGTTTGTGCTGAATCAGTACAGTACTCGATGCGATCTATTTTTAGCTCTCGCCCTGACCGGATATCGTCCATGGGGGCTTGGCAGTCTGGGCAAGAATATTGCAGCCCTATTTCAGGAGCATATTCCTGCTGGCAGTTATGACAAAAGGCAATCAGCGGCGTTTCTCGAATGACCAGCTCGGTGTTCTCTAAAAAGGTGCCTTGAGTCTGCACCTCGTAGGCAAACTGGAGACTCACTGGCTCGACGCAGGTAAACCGGCCCACCACTAAATGAACCTTACTCACATCAGGTCGCTCTGGCTGGTTTTCCCACCAGTCTGTGGCCGTCATAATCAGCGCCTTGGTCATATCTGTCTCATGCATTATTGCCAGTCACCCGCTCCGACAGACATATTGGCCTGCTCGTGAATGTAGGCCGCTTTCTCCGGTCGAGGCAATTGGCCGGAGGTAACCAGATGGGCCATCGTGTCGCAAATAACGCGGGTTGCCATCAGTGAGGTCATATCGCTGACGTCGTAGGGCGGCGAAACTTCCACAATCTCTAGGCCGCACACAGGGGCACTTTGAACAATTTTACCCAGCATATACAGCGCCTCACGGGGCATGAGGCCACCGGGTTCCGGCCAGCCGGTGCCGGGGACAAATCCGGCATCAATACAGTCGATGTCAAAGCTGATGTAGACGCAGTCGGTGCCATCCATCGCGCGCTCAAGGGCAAAATCGACAGCGGCATCCATGCCCATTTCCATGATGTCGGTCACGGTGAGAATGTTGGTGGCTCGTTCACGGCAGACTTTGACGCCCTGACGGGGCACCTGCCAGCCGCCAATGCCGAGCTGCACAAGGTTCTTAGCAGGGGCATTTGCCATATTGGTGGCGTGGAACCAAGGACAGGTATGCATCCGCTCGTCTAGGTCTGTTTCTTGGGTATCGACGTGGCGGTCAAAGTGAATAATGCCCACTTTTAAATCGCCCAGATGACGGCAAACCCCCCGAATGGTGGGGAAGCCGATGGAGTGGTCGCCCCCCAGAATAATCGGGAATGCGCCGGAGCTAAAGATGTGGGCGATGCCCTTAGAAATCTGGTCAAAGGACTTTTCGTTATTGGCAGGGATGGTGAAGATATCCCCGACATCGCAGAGAGTGATTTGCTCGCGCAGATCGACCCCTAGCTCGAAGTTATAGGGCGTATAGAGAGCAGAAATGCGGCGAATCCCTTGGGGGCCAAAACGGGTGCCGGGGCGGTAGGTGGTGCCAGAGTCGTGGGGAACACCGACAATAGCAACATCATAATTACCCACTTTACGGACATCTTCTAGGTATGGAGCCTTCAGAAAGGTGTTGATACCGGCATAATGGGGCAGTTCGCCGCGAGAGAAGGTGGGGATGGTGCGATCGCGAATACTCTCAGCCGCCTCTAAACCGAACGCTAACCCTTGGTCCACCTCTTGCTGCCAGCCCGTCATCGGCAGTCGAGCCTCACGGTCTAAAGCCTGTTTAGCGATGCTGTCTATACCAGGTTCACGAAATACAGGATCGTCAGTCATGATGCGCTCATCGTGTAGGTCAAGAAAAATCTCTACTTAAAACAGTATCTCTTCTCTGTAGGTGTCCAGTCATTCTTCAACAGAATACATAAAACCCGGGGCAACACATCGTAGAGCGGTATCTCTACAACTGTTCCTCCCGGGCTTTTGTCCCGCCGTGTCACCAAAGGCGTGCCGTGCAAAACTAGAACGACCCTGGCTACTTCTCTCGGACCAGACGTTTATCTCTAAACCGGAACCCTAGAAGTGACAAATTTTTATACAAGGTAAGCGCCTGTCAGCCTCTCTAAAACTGGATCGAGCCAACACTACCAAGCCTCTGGCCCAAGAACTGTATCAAAGGCAACGTTCTCATCAAGGGAATGCTGAGGACGCTCTTGCCAATAGACTCGTTAGTCATCGGACAGCAGTACTAGCTTCGCGATCCACATATCGGGCTGATCTGCATAAAAGTCAATGTCGAGCACGGAGTAGGAAACAGACTGAGGCGAATCCGGTGACCCATGCACTCGAATACAATCATTTTGCTTAACCCCATACTTCTGAGTCGTCATGTAGAATTGTCCAGGGTTTTTGATATCCTTTTCCAAAAAGAAATTAAGGCCGTTATCCGATACTTTGTAGTGATGTATTCTTCTTTTGCTCTGCCAGCTTACCAACAGGTCCGCCAGTCTCTCAAAGCCTGTCTTTCTAGCAACGACAGCCTGCTGTGAGTTGAAATCTATAGACGTATTCATTCGCCCCTCCCCGAACATAAGAACCTAAACCTGCAATGACGCTATCAAAACCAGCCGAATGACACTTCCGAGGATGTACGGATTCTGTCAAGACCCAGATAAGGACATCCCCCTCTGTGGACTACGTACTTTCACTGATAATTCAAGAGTGCCCATCTCGAGATCAGAATCAACACCTTTAAAGACAGATTTTAAAAATAGAGATGTATCAATGAAGCAGATCAAGACTATCTCTATATGCTTGCAATAGGCGGAAAAAGATAGAAGAGCTTTAAGCATATCTATACCCTTATATTTATTTTTGGAGAGAAAAATAGATACAATAGAGACCTCTTAGATTAGGGTGCAGGTAAGGCAGGTATTTTTATTTCAGGAGGTAATAATGAAGACTGCAACAGTGCGACTGAATCACTAGCTTTTTTACCTTGACAAGAGCCCATTGCCAATGAAAAATGATCTGTCTTTTGGTGCTGATTTTATATGGGGAGCCGCTGCCGCCAGTTATCAGATCGAAGGGGCCGCCCACATTGAGGGCAAAGGCGCTTCAGTATGGGATATATTCTGCCAGCAACCTGGGAAGATTGCGGGAAGCGATACGGGTGCGATCGCCTGTGACCACTACCACCGCTACGCCACTGATGTTGAATTGATGGCTCAATTGGGTTTACAGGCCTATCGCTTATCTATTTCTTGGCCTCGGGTGCTGCCGGAGGGCATTGGCACCGTTAGTCAGCAGGGGCTAGATTTTTATGACCGCCTCATCGACTGCCTGTTGAGCCACAATATTCAACCTTGGGTAACGCTGTTCCATTGGGACTACCCCTATGCGCTCTACTGTCGGGGCGGATGGCTGAACCGAGACAGTGCCGACTGGTTTGCAGACTATACCCAAGTGATGGTCGATAAACTTTCAGATCGAGTCCAGCACTGGATCCCACAGAATGAACCCCAGTGCTTTATTGGCCTAGGGCATCAGCAGGGCGAACATGCGCCCGGTCTAAAACTAGGGTTGCAGGAGGTTTTACTAGCGGCCCACCACTCTTTTTTGGCTCATGGAAAATCGGTACAGGTGATTCGCACCCGTGCCCAACGCCCCCCGAACATTGGCACGGCGCTCGTCGGCGTAATTGCCATCCCCGCCACCGATAGTCCTGAAGATGTAGAGGCCGCTCGCCAAGCAACGCTATCAATCAAAGCGAAAAACTGCTGGAATAACACTTGGTTCGCAGATCCCATTCTGAAGGGAGAGTACCCCGCTGATGGCCTGCAGCTCTTTCGCGACCATCTACCTGAGATTCGGGCAGATGATCTGGCGACGATGCACCAGCCCCTCGATTTTTATGGCCTCAATATTTACCAAGGGTATACCGTTAAAGCCAAGCCCAAGGGCGGTGTCGCCTTTGTCCCGACTGCTGTGGGAGCGCCACACACCACGATGGATTGGCCCATTACCCCTGATGCTCTGTACTGGGGACCGAAGTTTATTTACGAACGCTATCAGCTCCCCATTGTGATCACTGAAAATGGCATGGCAAATAGCGATTGGGTTCACAGCGATGGTCAAGTGCACGATCCGCAACGGATTGATTTTTTGCACAAGTATATTGGGGCATTTGAACGGGCCAGTGCCGCTGGTGTGACCGCAAAGGGGTATTTTCTCTGGTCGATTTTAGATAACTTTGAGTGGGCCTATGGCTACCAAAAACGCTTTGGCATTATTCATGTTGACTATGCCACCCAACAACGAACCTTAAAGGACTCTGCTTACTGGTATAGAGATGTCATCGCTTCACGGGCAAAGCTTCTCTAACGAGGCTGCCCGACGACTACATTTGGCGCTCTCCACCGCCAATGAACCGGCCCAATCCGCCAACTGGATTGCCGGATTCCTGAAGGGCAGTGGGTTACTGCTGCTGCACGACAGCACAATCTGGTCCGTTTTAGATCAGTGGGTCACGGCGCTGCCTGATGACACGTTTACGGTGTTGCTGCCGCTGTTGCGCCGCTCGTTTTCTGAGTTTTCGGCCCCTGAACGGCATCAGATGGGGGAGCGAGTCACGCAGGGCAAAGCGGCTGTGGCCGTTAGCAGCATGGATGATTTGAATTGCGATCGCGCCAATGCGGTACTCCCCTTGGTAGCCCAACTATTGGGGGTAGGCATCTTTGGGCGTTGACGTGATGATTATTGAAGCTGAGCTGCGGTCACAATTTCTTCTTTTGCCGCCCACTGGCTCAGATCTTGCCGTGCGATCGCAACCGCCATCAACCCCGGAAACTGGTCAGGACTGCAGGCAAACGAGGGAATCCCTAACGTTGCCAACTTTGCCGCATTCTCATGGTCAAAACAAGGGGCACCCTCATCATTAAGGGCCAACAGTGCAACGCACTGCACTCCGCTTTGCACAAGACTCCCCATGCGCTTCAGCATTGAACGGTTATCGCCACCCTCATATAGATCGCTAATGAAAACAAGATCGCTAATGAGAACAAAGATGATGAACATCTGGCTCCACCGCCTCTAGCATCTCTGGCTCCAGCAGCATTGGGTGCAGATTGAGGCGCTCTAGGGCATCCTTTTGCATAATCTGTACCACAGAGCTAGGGAAATAACGGCGGATATCTCCCAGCCATCGCGCGACCTTAGGGGAGGAGCTGCCTAAGCCCCCGGAGCGACTACTGCCTGGGGCTTCATAGAGAGAAGAGAGCGCCTGATCCATCGCGGCATCAGTAGAACTAAGGCTGAAGTCATTGGCGCTGCCGCAAATGCCATCGGCAGCGCCGCCACCTAAAATCAATCGCCAGCGTCGTTGTCTTTCATCGTTTCTGTGAGTCATCACGATCTGTTCGGGTACCTTGTCTTGGGTCAAGCCTAGCGAGGTCGGTCCAGTGCTAGAGTGGCACGATCTTCTCTTTTTTAGTCATAATAAGCTGTGGCTTTGGTGCAGGTTTAGAGATTGGCGCTTCCTGTGAGTGGGTGCGTGAATCATTGATTGCTTTTTCTGTCTCGGCTACCGAAAAGATAGTGGAGAGAGAATGCTACGTTCTCCCAATCTTGACTGGCTCTATGGAATCCTCTGAATCTACGGAAATACTAGAGTCTCAAACCCCTGAGACTCAGCCTTCACCCCCCCAGCCGCTTCGCACCGGTCTATGGATGGCGCTGGGCCTGCTGCTGATCGGTGGTGGCGTTGTCCTCTGGCGCAGCCTCTTGCCACCCGTGGCCTCTCAACAGGCCGGAGGACCGGGTGGCCCTCCCCAAAGCTCTCCCGTTAAGCTGCAGCGGCTGCAGCCCGGCGTCATTGAAGAGGGGACGAGCTTTGTGGGCAATCTAGAAGCCCAAACCGGCATTGAACTCAAGCCAAAAGTAGAAGGGCGCGTTACCCAGATTTTTGTCTCTTCGGGGGCCACCGTGCAGTCGGGGCGGCCCATTGTGCAGCTCAGCGCGGCTAAGAGTCAGGCTGAATTTCGAGCGTCTTTGGCAACGATTAGTTCTGCCCGCGCCGATCGCAACAGTGCCCAGGCCCAGTTAGGGGTGACTAAGGCCGAACGCGCCAGTGCGCTGGCTGAAGTCGATCTGCAAAAGACTGAATATAACCGCATCTCTCAACTGGTGAAACAGGGCGTATTAGCCCGTCGTGAGCTGGACCGGGTGACCCGCGATCTCAATTCTGCCCAAGCCGCTCTCAGCGTCGCCAATGAGCAAATTCAGGCGGCGCAAGCCAATATCGAAGCAACAGAAGCCGCAATGGCCGAAAACAAAGCCAACGCCAGTGCGCTCCGCGAAGACCTGCTCGATACCCAGGTTGTGGCTCCCATTGGTGGTGTTGTCGGTGATATCCCCGTCAAGGTGGGAGACTACATTGATGTGGGCGAAACCCTGACCACCATCACTCAAAATCAGACCCTAGAGATCAAGCTAGCCATTCCTTTAGAGCGTCGCGATCAGCTTCGGGTGGGTCTGCCAGTGGAGGTGCGATCGTTTCAGAATAATGAGACCCTTGCCACCGGCAACATTAGCTTTATCTCCCCTACCGCGAATGCCGCGACGCAGTCGGTCTTGGCAAAGGCGACCTTTAGTAACGCAAACGGCACACTCCAAGATGCTCAAAGAGTCTCAGGGACCGTGATTTGGAAAAAGCGGACGGGGGTACTGGTGCCCACCACCGCCATCTCTCGGCTGGGAGGCGAGACATTTGTCTTTGTGGCTAAGACTTCTGAAGAGAAGCCCGACGCGCTCGTGGCTCAGCAGCGCCCCGTTCAGTTGGGCAACATCCAGGGCAATAGCTACCAAGTGATCAGCGGCCTTCGACCCGGAGAAACAATCGTGGTTTCCGGCATCCTCAACTTATCGGATGGCGCTCCCATTAAGGCCCAGTCAGAGTCCTAACC